>CAJBRS010000048.1 GCA_903958115.1 uncultured bacterium
CTGGACTATCAAAGCCTTGTGGTGGAGTATCGGGTTGGACGCGTGTCTTGGTAGAAAAACCGTTTGGAAATGATTTGAAAAGCGCCAGGTCAATTAATAAATTATTAGGGAAATTGTTTGAGGAGGAACAAATTTTCAGAATCGATCATTACCTGGCGAAAGATACAATCCAGAATATCTTAACTTTCCGAGAAAATAATCAGTTATTCGAATCGCTTTGGAACGGCAAGAGTATTGAAAAAATAAAAGCAACTATTTTAGAAGAGCGTCCTGTTGGCTCTCGGGGAGCTTTTTATGATGATGTCGGCGCATTGAAGGATGTTGGACAAAATCATCTAATGCAAATGATTGCTTTAGTGACTATGAATTTATCCAGCAAGCCACAGACTTCCGCAGATATACAAAAGGCTCGAGCTAAAGTGGTAAAGAATTTTAAATTAGCTCCCAAGGCAGACCTAGTAAGGGCTCAATATGATGGATATCTAGAGGAGAAAGGTGTTAAAGAAGGATCTCAGACCGAAACATACTTCAGAGTTGAGTTTTTAAGTAAAAATAAACAGTGGCGAAATACCAAATTTATTTTGGAAAGTGGCAAAGCTTTTAAACAGTCAGAAGCTAAAATAGAGGTCTATTTTAGGTCTATTAAAAATAAAACACCCCAGAACGTACTCACTTTTTTCATTCAGCCAAAACAGGGGATCGAGCTTTCTTTTGGTGACAAGAAACTCTCCCTTTCTTTTGAGAAAGAAAATAAGAAATCTTTAGATGCTTACGAGAAAATCTTGCTTGATTGTGTTTATGGTGACCAGACCTTGTTTGCTTCGACAGAAGAAGTGGAATTTGCTTGGAGTATTATCATGTTGGTTCTAGATAAGTGGAAAAATAAAAAATTATTGAGATATCCACAAAAGCTCGAGAAGTTTTTAGAATAATTTTTGCTATAATGTAGGGCAATGAACATTCACATCGTTGCTAAACGAGCTCTGCTCTACGCCTTTTCTACTTTTTTGTTGTCTTTTGCTATTGCAGCTATTAGTTTTTCTAATAACTTTGTTACCAAAATAAACCCTAATTTCCCAATTTGGCCTATACCTGTAGGGGCTTCATTGGTTTCGGTTTTGATTGGTATTTTTGTCTGGGAGAGGATTCGCGAAACCGAAAAGCTTAAATACGAATTTATCAATAATGTTACTCATAAATTCAGAACTCCTTTAACTCATATTAAGTGGCTAGCTGAGGAGCTTCGAAATGAACCCGACCTAAAGACTCGAAATAGTGAAGTAGAACAAATTCAATATTCAGCGATGCGTCTTTTTGAGCTTACAAATATCCTGATTGACGTAGCGAAGGACGACAACGACGACTTTCTCTATCGTTTCACTAATAGCGATGTTGTAGAGGTTATAAAAGATATTATCGAAAATCACAAAGAACAAACTTCTCAAAAAAATCTTTCCGTCAGTTTGAACGTAGCTCCTCATTTACCACAAATTTTGATAGATGTTAGGCGTCTTGGCTTTGCTATTCAAATTCTTTTTGAGAATTCTATAATTTATACTCCAAAAGGGGGAAATATTAAAATAACAGTTGGTCGAGATGAAAATTCAGTTCTGTTTACTATAGAGGATAGTGGTATAGGAATTGCTAGAGAAGAAATACCTCGACTCTTTTCGAAATTTTATAGAGCTCGAAATGCTCGTCTTGCTGATACTGAAGGAATGGGGTTGGGTTTGTTTATGGCGAAGTCTATTATTGAAAAGCATGGAGGAAAGGTTTATGCTAGCAGTCGTGGTCAAGGTTTAGGATCAAAATTTATTTTTAATTTACCAATAAAACATGTTTAAGGATTTTTTAATCAGGAAGATGTTGAAGCAACAGCTTAAAGGAGTGCCGGAATCTGAGCAAGAAAAAATGATTAGTCTTATTATGAATAATCCAGAATTATTCAAACAGATTGCTGAAGAGGTGCAGGCTAAGGTTAAGAGTGGTCAAGACCAAATGTCTGCCGTGATGGAAGTGATGAAACTACACAAAGAGGAGCTTGAAAAAATAGCAAAATAAAAAGGCTTCATTCCGCGAAGAATGAAGCCTCAAAACGATTCTCTCCAAAGCCCGGAGAGTTGGGCCTAACGGGGTTCGAACCCGTAACCTCTAGATTCACAATCTAGCGCTCTAACCAATTGAGCTATAGGCCCTTACTGATTCGTCATCACCCTAACAGAACAAGGTTTGGATGTCAACCAGTGATGGCTTTGATGAACTCGGGGAGCTGTTCGATAGGAACCGCGACCTGTGTTCTTTTTTCGACATCTTTTACTTGAGCCGTTTTCGTGTCGCGTTCGCGACCGCCGGCAATAACGATTACCGGGACCTCTTGTTTCAGTGCGTAGGTGAGTTGTCCTTTTATAGACTTTTCCTTGCCGAGGTATAACTCCGTAGAAATACCTGCACGACGGAGAATCCCGACGATCTGACTGCAGTAAGATTCGGCATCTGCTTCGAAGTTGAGCACGACGACCTTGGTGTTCGTTTTGCGTTTTGGAACTAGGTTGAGAGTCTCAAGGGCTGCAAACAGCCTGTCGACTCCGACTGACGCTCCGACAGCAGGAATGCTGTCTTTGCAAAAACGAGAAACGAGATCGTCGTACCGCCCTCCCGAAAAGACACTGCCGATACTCGGAAGGTCTAGTAGGGTGGTTTCGAATACGGTCCCGGTGTAATAACCAAGACCTCGAGCAACCGCCAAATCGATTTGCCAAGCATTGCGAGGAACACCGAGAGCATCGACGAGGGTTGTTGTGTCGCCGAGCTCCCAGGCTCCTTCCACGGCTTGAGGTGAATCTTTCATCATCGCCAATACTGAGTTGATGACATCTTCATTGCTACCACGAAGGTCAACAAAATCTTGCAATTTCTTGCTTTGTTCGACGGTGAAGGATCCTTTGAGCAGGCTGAGTATTTCATCCTCAACACCATCCCAACCGATTTTGC
>CAJBRS010000049.1 GCA_903958115.1 uncultured bacterium
CTGTTTTTGCATAGCATCACTAGCGGCTTGAACAAATTTCACTTTGTCTTCATAAGAAACTTGAGAAGAAGCGGCCACTTGAGAAGAAATCTCTAGAAACTGCTCACGAGTTTCTGGAACCCCTACAGTATTTAGAGCCAAAGCTTTTTGGAAGTAATCAAGATTCAAACCAATAGCAGACTGAGGACTGAGAGCTTGTATTAAGTCAGTACTTGCTTCGTATACTCTTATATTCACAACGTAGATCAAACCCAAGACCAAAATAGCAATGACAGGAGCAAAAAGATAAGTGCTCAAAACTTCAGCATTTGGGGACAACTGTCTATCAGATATTTTCTCAGCTGGGACATTTTTGAAATTAACATAACCGATGATACTAAAGAATAGAAGGTAGCTTGTAATATTATCGAACACAAACATGTTGTGGACAACATAACCAAACAACAAACCTGTAATCACTGCTCTCTCTGCAAGACTGAAATTATTATCTCGCTTCTTCCAGACAACATACAATGTCGCAGCAAAGATAGAGAAATAAGCTAAGAAACCAAGAGTACCACCTGTGACTAGCCAATCAAAAAAGATATCGTGCGTACGATCAAACCATTGTTCCTGACTATAGAGAGTAGGATCGTAGTACTTATTAAAGACATAATTAAAATTCTCCTGACCCCATCCAAGCACAGGTCTTTCTCTGTAACCCTCATAAGCTAAGTGCCAAAGAGTAAATCTAGTCTGACCTTCATTCTCTGCAATAGATTTAAAATCAAGACTTGCCAAGGCGCTGAATCTAGCCACAAGAGGATGAGTCTTAGCAAAATTAGTATTTTTAATAGCAGCTCCAGTTAAGACAAAGATAACCACGATAGCGATAAGAGCATAACCTCCCCTCTTTAAAATTTTATTTTCCTTCTCAAAGAAAGCTAAAATAATCGCGATTAGGAATATTCCACCAAGAAGACCGAGCAAAGATCCTCTAGTACCTGTGTAGTAGAGAATAACAGTCTGGAAAACAGCAAGAACTCCATAACCAATCATTGACCAAAGACCAGCCACCTTCTCGGCCACACGCTTTAGTAAGAAATAAAAACAGATAAAAATGGAAAGCAACATGAAGGCTCCCAGATATGTAGAGTTTCCTAGACTTCCATCAATTCTTTCAGTACCACCAGCCAATTGTGATAGGCCTATAAATCCAAGTACTACGCTAATAGCTAAGAAACCATGCAAAAACCAATTCCAAATTTTCTTTGAATTTAATACACAGGAAGCAACAACAAAAAATGCGGTCAAATGGATAAGTGTGACCCAGCCATCCATTCTCTCAAAATTGCTCCAAATACTTTTATAAGGATATACACCGTGAATATCAGAGACCAACATGATACCAGCAAGAGCTGCAACAGCTATGATAATCGGTGAACGCCAATTTGGTCTAAATTTTGGATCCCTGATAGCCAAAAGTAGCCATAGGCCAAAAGATACCTCCACACAAACTCTAAACAAAATATTCTTTCCCACTATATATGGGAAGAAAGTTGAGGTAGAGACAATAAGAGGAGTTAATAGTGTTAAAAAAATAAACCCAATAGCGCCGAATAATAGTGTTTTATTTAAATTCATATGGCAAGAATAATAGCATAAAGGCCTAAAATCAGGTAGCATATCAGGGTATGGATAAACTCAAGGAATGGGTAGCCACCCCAGGATTTCAAAAATACTTTAAAAATACTGGCTGGCTATTCTTTGGCCGAGTTTTTATGCTCGGAATCTCCTTCTTTGTTGGTGCCTACATCGCCCGCTACCTAGGGCCATCCAATTATGGCCTACTAAACTACGTCGTCAGCTTCGTCGGCCTTTTCGCCTTTTTGGCATCATTTGGGGTAGAAAGTATTGTTAGCCGAGAAATAATCAAAGATCACAGCAAGAAAGATGAGATTATTGGAACAGCATTCTACATAAAACTTACCGGCAGTCTGATAGCTATAGCTAGCGTTTTCCTTGTTTCAATCTTTATAACAAAAGATATTTTCACTTTGGGACTAATTTGGTTGTTTTCTCTAAACTTTATTCCCCAATCATTTAATATATTAGAAACCTATTTCCAGTCACAGGTTTTATCAAAAAAAGTCGTCTTCGCACAAATAATTTCGAACCTAGTCTCAACGTTATTAAAAATAATATGCCTAACACAAAACAAAGGAATATTCTGGCTCACTGTCATCTTTATAATAGAGACATCCGTATACGCCGCCCTTCTTTTATTTTCATTTAGAAAATTCGGTAACCATATAAGAAAATGGCGTTTCAATAAAAACATTGCTCTGTCACTCCTTCGGGATTCTTGGCCACTGATGCTATCCGCAATAGCTATTAGTATCTACATGGACATAGATCAAGTGATGATAAAAAATATGCTAGGAAACGAACAGGCTGGAATCTACGCCGTTGCAGTAAAACTTTCTGAAGTCTGGTACTTTATTCCAAGCATAATTTGTGCCTCCGTCTTCCCCGCCATCGTAAACGCCATGAAAACAAGTAAGGAACTTTTCGAGAGTCGCCTAAAGAAGCTTTACTTCACTATGTTTTGGATTTCCTTTGGGATAGCTTCTTTTATTACTTTCTTTTCATACTCGATAATAAAAATACTATTTGGAGTCCAATATATTGGAGCGGTATCAACCCTCCAAATTTATGTATGGGGAGGTGTTGGTGTCTCCATGGGTATTGTGGTTGGTCAATACATAATAGCTAAAAACTTAACAAAAATTGGCCTTTTAAATACAATCTGGGGCGCGATACTAAATGTTGTTATGAATTTGATACTTATACCGAGAATCGGCATAAAAGGAAGCGCCGTAGCAACAGTGGTATCATACACAGTATCGACCTTTGGAATATTCTTCTATAGGAAAACAAGAGGTCATGGTATTTTAATTTTAAAATCAATAAAAAACTTTAAATAAAAATGGAAACTCCCCTTCTATTAATAATATTCAACAGACCAGAAACAACAAAAAAAGTTTTTGAGGCTATACGACTGATAAAACCTAAAAAACTCTATATCGCCGCCGACGGACCAAGAGAGAATAAAGACGGGGAAAAAGAACTTTGTGAAGAAGCGAGGAAAATAGCAACGAGTGTAGATTGGCCATGCGAAACTCAAACACTCTTCCGAGAAAAAAATCTCGGATGCAGATTAGCGGTTAGTTCAGCTATTGATTGGTTTTTTGAAAATGTCGAACAAGGTATAATCCCTGAAGATGATTGTCTCCCAAATAAATCCTTTTTTAATTTTTGTGAGGAAATGCTAGAGATGTATAAAGACGATGCACGAATAATGCACATAAGTGGAGATAATTTCCAATTTGGGAAAAGTCGTGGCAATGGAGACTACTATTTCTCCAAAATAGTTCACATATGGGGTTGGGCAACATGGAGAAGGGCGTGGAAATATTATGATCTAGAAATGAAGTCTTTGGAAGATTTCACCAAAGGAAAATATATAAATGATATTTTCAACGATAAGATATCTGAGGATTGGATAAATACTTTTATCAAAACAAAAAAC
>CAJBRS010000050.1 GCA_903958115.1 uncultured bacterium
AAAGGTTTCTTTTGTGCATGTATATTTAATATTTCTTCTCTGTCTTTTCTATCAGGCAAATCTAGTAGTACTTTTCTATCAAAACGTCCTGGGCGAATCAGAGCTGGGTCAAGAACATCTGGTCTGTTTGTCGCAGCCATTACTATCACTTTATCATTTGGTTCAAAACCATCCATTTCAACTAATATTTGGTTTAATGTTTGTTCACGCTCATCGTTCCCTCCTCCGAAACCACCTCCGCGAGTTCTTCCTATAGCATCAATTTCATCTACGAATATTATTGCTGGTGCTGCTTTTTTAGCCATCTTAAAAAGATCACGCACTCGAGACGCGCCAACTCCAACAAACATTTCTACGAATTCAGAACCAGACAAATGAAAAAATGGAACAGATGCTTCCCCTGCTACTGCACGAGCAAGTAAAGTTTTTCCTGTACCCGGTGCACCGGTTAATATAACTCCCTTAGGAATTCTCGCACCAATATCCAAAAACTTTTTAGGACTTTTTAGAAAATCTACAATTTCTTTTAATTCTTCCTTCGCTTCTTTGCAACCAGCTACATCTTTAAATGTAACTTTATTATTTTTATCATTCGGGTCTGTAATACGAGCCTTGGATTGTCCGAAGGTAAATGCTTGCATTCCTGCACCTTTTACCTGACGTGAAATATACCAAAAGAAAAATACTATCAACAAAATCGGCAAAAGAAACGGTAAAATATTTACTGCCCAATACCAAAACCCACTTTCATTAGCAACTGTTATTTCTGTATTTGCTAACTGTTCTGGTTTTACTCCATAGTTTGCTAATGTTTGAGAAAGAGATGCTTCAATTTCTTTTTTAGCTTTTTTTACACTATTGTCTTTGTAAGTAATAGAAAGCTCACCTCCTGCAACAGTAACACTCTTTACATCTCCAGCAATCACACTTTTAGCAAGGTCAGAAATAGGTATTTCAGGGGCTGGTTTTGGTATATCTGAAACAATCAAATAAGCAGCTGTTATAAACATAAAAATCATAATGGCACCAAAAATACTACCAGAGAATTTTGGCCCTTTTTTCATTGATTTTTTAACCTTTTTTTCTATATCTTTTTTGTCTATAAACTTAAATTCCATAATTAAGATATTAACACAAAAAACTGAAAAATAAAAATGGATTTTTGAGGCTTGATATTTTTATCAAGATGTTATATTATAAAAAAAAATATTCATCGTAATCATAAATAATTAAAAATATACGATATAACAAACTATGGAAAAGATGCTAAATTTTTGGCAAAAAAATTAATTAAAAGTGGACAAGTAAACCTTTTCACTAATAATCAACTTATTCAAAATATATATAAAAAAATTTATTTTACACAAAAAGTCCTCTTAATTAAAAATGACTATGGTAAACCTGAACTAATTGCTCAAACAAAGGATTCTGATTTACCAAATTATCATGCAATGATAGCTTTGTTGTATATGATGATTAATAACAAAAAATCCATCAAAATAATTGGTGGAGGAATACTAAAAAAGGATGCAACAGATTTAATAGAACTAAGCGAAAAATCAGGATCATTTGGATATCTCGAACAAGAAAGATTAAAAATCATACTTGAAAACTGTGAAATAAGAAATGAATATATATTAGATTCTGATCTCCCCTTTAATCGTAAAGAGACAGAATATTCGTATAACCAAATAATAAACGAACTTCACAAGGTTATAAGTGAAGACTAAATAAAAAAATCCGTAAGCAAAATTAAAAATGCTTACGGATTTTATTTTTACCAAGATTTCGCCTTGATATGATATTTAGATGACGAGAAATGGTCACAAATAATTTACT
>CAJBRS010000051.1 GCA_903958115.1 uncultured bacterium
GGATACGTGGACCCAATTGTCTGGAACTCAAGGACCGGCAACCTTGTAGGAGGGCATCAGCGATTTACTGTGCTTCTTGCGCAAGGTTTGACAGAAGTAGAGGCTAGTGTAGTGGATTTACCTTTAGAGCGGGAAAAAGCCCTGAATTTGGCTTTGAATCGCGTGCAAGGAGAATGGGATGAGGATAAACTTGCTGTGCTTTTGGTTGAGCTACAGGAGTTGCCGGATTTCGATCTAGGTTTGACTGGTTTCGATTTACCAGAGATCAGCGAAATCCTTGACAGGGCCGAAGAACCCGAAGAAGACAGCTTTGATCCTGAGAAAGAACTTGAGAACATCAAGGAAGTGATCACCAAGCCTGGTGACCTAATTCAATTAGGTCCTCACCGGTTGCTTTGTGGGGATTCTTCAAAGCCGGAAGATCTTGTCAAGCTCTTAGGTAACAAGAAGGTGAATCTGATCTTTAGCGACCCTCCTTACAACGTGGATTATTACGGCGGAAATCGCCCCCTACCAGAAAAATCTCAATCCAAGCCATCGAGCAACTGGCAGAAAATCTACAACGATAATCTTACGCAAGGAGATTATGAAGTCTGGCTGAAACAAATCTTCAAGAACACAGTTTCTTATTTGGCCAGCGGTGCACCGGTGTACATTTGGAACGGCCACCGTCAATTCGGCCCGATGTATCAGATGTTGACTGAGATGGGTTTTCACGTATCTTGCGTTATCACTTGGGCAAAAGAAAGGTTTGCTTTAGGTTACGGTGATTACAACCAACAGACCGAATTTTGTCTTTATGGTTGGAAAGAAGACAACGGCGCGCATTGTTGGCACGGTCCTACCAACGAATCAACGCTTTGGTCAATTAGGCGTGAACCTACAAATACTTACGAACATCCGACGATGAAACCGGTTGCGCTTGCCCACCGAGCCATAAAAAACAGCAGCCAGCGCGGGGATATTGTGTTGGACATGTTTTTAGGTTCTGGGACAACCTTGATTGCCGCAGAAGGTCTGGAAAGAATCTGTTGTGGTGTTGAGCTCAGCCCGGCGTATTGCGATGTTATTGTTAGGCGTTACCTAACTTTAGTTGGTGAAGATAAAGCTAACAAGGAACTTTGGAACCACTACATTATGGAGGTTAAAAATGGATGAAAATTATCCGAATATACACGATACTAGGCCAGTTTATGAAACGCTTCAGAAGCTAAAAGATGGAAGACTCAATCCCATAGCATTGTCAAGGGAGATAATATCTCTGTGTGTTGAAGTCTTGCTGCTTGATGGGTATCAAGTTTCTTCCATCGCAAATCTTTTAAAGAAAAGTGACCGAACAATTTATAGGTACGTAAAAGACTTACGGGCAAAAAACGCGTTGGAGGCTAGCTCTGGGCTTACGCAGGTTCTTCTGGGTGAGTTTTTGTTGAACGCTAGAAATCAGTATTCACGTCTGAAGCAGATTGCTCGGACGAAAGATGTTGCTCCTAGTGAAAAGTCAAAGACTGAGTTTCTAGCCTGGAGGGTATTTAAAGAGTTTATTGATACGATGTTTTACGTTGGTTTCCTTATTGGAACAGATTCTACAGATGGAACCAATAATACTAAGGATATATCAAGTGTTCAGAAAAACGGAGAAATTGAAGAACCTCCTAAACTGCTTTCCCCGGAAGAAAGTAAAAAGAAGATAGACGAAGTATTTCGTCAAATAATGAAGAACATTGAAGAGAATATTAATCAAGATTGCGATGGGGAATCAGAAAAAGAAGAGCCGTCACAGTAAAGGTGCTGTTTAAACAAGCATCAAGTTAACTAGTAAATCATAGGCCCCACTTATAAAGAAATTTTATAGGTGGGGCCTATTTTTTTATCAAAATTATAAGAACTATTCGATATCTAGGAAATCAGAAAGGCTTATTTTGAAAGCCTTGGCGAGCTTTTCGATGGTTTCGATTTTTGCGCTGGAAGGATGTTTGCTTTCCAGAAGCTGGATGTGTTTATAGTCTATACCTGCTAATTCTGCAAGTTTTTCCTGCGTATAACCGCATTTCTTCCGTAATTCCCTTACCCGTAATGCCAATCTATGTTTGATGTCTGTGCTCATAATGAAGGTATTATCTTATAAATCTATAACCCTTGACACCGTGTGCGCACGGTGTAATATGGCTAATAGCATTAAGTGAGATAGTAGTAACTTGTTTTACCCCAAAGAAACAGAAAAAAGTTTCTTATTGCGACATTACGTTGTCGTAGTTATATGTAGAGTAAGTATATGATAGCTGACCAAGAAACTAACTTCGTGTATTTTTCCGGATTTCTACCGCAAAGACACCCTAAATTCTTTAAAGAGTTTAAGACGGTATTGCAGCGTAGGGGCATAGAATACGATCTTTTGCCTCATACGAAAGATATCTGGTGTA
This sequence comes from uncultured bacterium, assembly GCA_903958115.1. GTDB lineage: Bacteria > Patescibacteriota > Minisyncoccia > Phycocordibacterales > CAWITU01 > CAJBRS01. Next base: position 2,421 of record CAJBRS010000051.1, read on the forward strand.
GGGATTATATGCCTGTACAGATATCAAGAGGCAGCTTTGTTCAGTTTAGATACAATCCCAAGTATCTCCACACAAAAAAGTATATTACCACCATAACCGATGCTGCTGATACGTGTAAAGCCATAGGCGTTAAACCTGAAGTCTTAGATATCAAGATTGACGGTGGCAACATCATAAAGTCGCGCACCAAGGCAATATTAACAAGTCGAATATATGATGAAAACCGTAAATATAAGAGGAAAGAGCTCCTTAGAAAGATAAAGAGGCTACTTAAAGTAAAGCAGGTAATAATAATTCCTGAATGTCCGCTTGATCGTTATGGGCATGCAGATGGGATGATCCGGTTTGTGGATGGGGTTAAAGATGAGGAAACAGTTCTAGTAAATGATTTCTCAGGAGAATCGGCTAAATTCTTTTCAAAATTTCACCGAGAGCTTACGAAGCAAGGTTTGTTTCCTATACTATTGCCTTACACTGCTTACCGCAATAAAGGCGATAATGCAAAGGGGATATATATAAATTATCTTCAGGTAGGGAAAATCGTAATATATCCTGTTTACGGGATAAAGGAAGATGCGTTGGCGCATAAAGTATTCTCTAGATATTTTAAAGAACATGTTTTCCCAATACGTGCCAATGTGATCGCCAAAAAAGGCGGAGTGTTGAA
>CAJBRS010000052.1 GCA_903958115.1 uncultured bacterium
CGACAATCTTATCGGAATGTTTGGTAACAAACAGATCCCAGCGGTAGGCGCCTCAATCGGCCTTGATAGATTGTATGCAGCCCTTGAAGAGCTCGGCGTAGTGAAAGAAGAAAGGACAGTAACATCAGTACTCGTCACTAATTTTGATTCAAAATTCCAATCAGAATATCTTAAAATTGTTTCTGAATTAAGAGCGGCAAACATCAACACTTCACTATTTTTCGATACCGCCGAACCAAAGAAGCAGTTTGTCTACGCAGAGGACAGAAAAATAAAATTCGTGATTGTATACGGCGAAGATGAAGCCAAAGAAGGCAAAATCACCATAAAGGATCTAGAAAAAGGCTCTCAAACAAAAGTAGATAGAGACCATTTAGTGAAAAGTCTATCCTAGTTTATAGTATGCTTGGGTAAAAATTTTTATGGAAAACAGTTTTACTGTATAATACAGCCCGATGCAAAACTTTCAATCACAATTCAACACAAAAAAACAAATAGATTTTCATGGAAAAAAAATATCCTTTGTGGATGTAATCCCACCAGTTCAGAAATCTCCACACCCAATTTTCATTGCGCCTGGCTGGGGAGAGACACCAAAAACATTTAAAGATTTGATGAATCTTTTATTCGATGCTGGGTTTAGAGTTATCTCAGTAGCACATCCTCGTCAGGATTTTAAACTCATTACAAAAAACAATATCTCCAAGCTAGAATTTCAGAAAGCTGAAATAATTTTATCAGTCTTTGATTTTTTAAATCTTGAGAAGGTAAACGTGGTCGCACACTCCGAAGGGGCTATAAACGCCGTTCTGGCAGCTCATACCAGCCCAATGATATTTGAAGGACTGTTACTTGTTGGTCCAGGAGGTCTTGTAGAAAACGAAGGCTTCTTCGAATTGGTGGGCCGATTTATTGGTAACATGTTTCAAGACGGATGGGGGATCTTTACTGATAAGGCGGCCAGAAAACATCTTAGCAGCTCCCTTGCAGAAACTTTTAAATATTTTCTTAAGAATCCAGTAATGGGTCTCCTTGAGGGCAGTGCCATTTCTAGAACACACCTCCAATCATATTTAATTGACCTACACAAGGAAAACATTTCCATAGGAATTATCCTTGGAACTGACGACGTTGTCTTTCCATTAAAAAAGATGAAAAGTTTATCTGAGATGAAGTGGATAGATTTTCATCCGATGGCAGGAGATCATAGCGGCATATTCGCGCATCCTGAAATTTATGCTGTTTTTCTTGGAGAGAGATTTCGGTAAATAAATAGACCAAAAAGAAAAGTGGTGCTATTCTTAAAGATATAATGAAAAAAAGCTATTTTATAAGCCCTCTAATTTTACAGAAATTAATTTGGGTGCCGACAAGATTGATTCTCGGCTTTTTTGCTCGTTTTGAAGTTAGGGGCTTAGATAATTTAAAAAATATTAAAGGGAATGTTATCTTGGCTTGTAATCATTCAGGAGAGCTTGATCCCATATTACCGCCTGCAGCCTTACCATTTTGGTCGCATCTTTCTCCAATGTTTTATGCTTCTAGAGAAAAAAGCTTTTACGAGGGGGCTGGCTGGCGTAGACATTTCTATGGAGGAAATTTTTTCAAAGCCTGGGGAGCCTACCAGGTGATTATTGGATTACACGATTACGAAAAAGCTTTAGCTAACCAGCTTCAGATCATCAGAGATGGAGGAACTCTGTGTATTTTTCCAGAAGGGAAAACAACCCCTAATGGAAAAATGCAGTCCATTAAGGGAGGTGTCGCATATCTTTCATACACAACAGGCGTCCCAATAGTCCCAGTCCGCCTTGAGGGGACATTTAGATTTTCATTAAATAACTTTCTCCGGAGAAGGATAAAACTTAAGGTGATATTTGGAGAACCGATCCACGCTCCAAATTTAGATAAAGAAAATATTTCTGTGAGTGTCTTTAAAGAGCACGCAAACATGGTAATGAGTGTGGTGGATAACATGATATAATAAAATATCAAACATGAAAGGAATCATTGTAGATAATGACAAGACAGTAAACTATGAAACTAATTCAGCTTTTCGCAAATTAGGAAATGCTGTTCTTGTCCCAGTTCTAAATATTCTGCCAATAAGTACAAGGAAACTGTTGAGAAAAACTCACAAATCCGCTGAACAAATAATTGAGCACGCCACGACCCACAAAGCAATGGAAGTTCTCTATGATCTAAATCCTCGTCCCAAGGCAAGTTATATAGAAAATTTTTTCTTATCAATATGGCTGGGTAGAAATAACGCAAAAGCTGTCAGAAATCGTCTTAGACTGGTTAAAAAAGAGATAAAAAAGATGATAGCGAAATTGGTGTCAGAGAATAAGGAAGTAAAGATTATCAATATTGCCTCAGGTTCAGCAAGAGCAGTTCTTGAGTCAGTAGATGAAATATCACTGGACAAAGACATCAATTTGTCAGCAATATTTATCGACAGAAATCATGAGGCCATATCATTTAGCCAACAGCTAGCCGGAAACCATAAGTATCTATCTTCCTTCAAATGGGTCAGGGATTCTGCTGAGACTTTTCTCAAAACAGAGGGTCATAAGATGAAGTTTAATATCGCTGAGTTGGTAGGATTGCTAGAATATCTAGACGACAAAGAGGCGATAGAGATGTTTTCCGTACTACATAGCACCTTAGAATCAGGAGGGGTCTTAATCACATCGAACATTACACATAACATCGAGAAGCGTTTTATTTCTGATGTTCTTGGTTGGAAAATGATTTATCGTTCTGCTGACGAATTTGCATCCTTACTTATTAGCGCAGGATTTGATTTTGATAAGATGAAAATCTATTACGAACCACAAAGAATTCACTGCGTCATAGTCGCACAAAAATGATTTCGATCAATATTTTTGCCATAGCAGCTTTAATCAATGGAATTGTTTCCTCAACCTTTGGTTTTTTAATTATCTCTAAAAATTGGAAAGATAGAACAAATCAAATTTTCTTTATGATGACGGTCTCTTTGTCTATTTGGTCATTCTCATATTGGCAATGGCAATTATCGACAAATTACGATACAGCACTAATGTGGGTAAGAATTTTATCTGCCGGGTCCCTTTTTGTACCAGTTTTTTTCTATAATTGGGTGATAAGGCTTTTAAAGGATGACAATCTTATCAATAAAATATTGATATGGTTAGTTTACACACTTTCTATAGTTATACTTTTTTTGTTAATTCAGATCTCTTTATTGCTAGTCTTGAAAAGAAATCCTTGTTTCTATTTTGGCCAAATTCTGGAATTGTCTACGATATCTACTTTTGTTACATCTACTTAGGGCTTGTTACATACACTCTTTATCTTTTATTGAGATCATACTTTATAGA
>CAJBRS010000053.1 GCA_903958115.1 uncultured bacterium
CACATCGTTGTAGAATTTGTTATGAACAACCCTCTAATCAAAAAAGATCTTACACAAGAACCTCCTCGCAGTCCGAGGGTTCGTCTTGGTGGCTTTGCTATACTTGCGCGTTCAATTGATAAGTGTCGTACTCTTCTTTCAAAAAAGATTGGCGAATATGATTTTGATTGCGAGTTGGACAGAAGACTTTTTGATTGGAAGGGGATTACAGGTGATGATCTCAAAGAGTATATTGCTGAGGGGCATAACGATGACGATGTAGTTGAATGGGTCAAGAAAAATGGCGTAGCAAAAAGTGCTGATGAGGTTATAGCTTGGTCCGATGCTATGGATCTTTTTGCTTACGAGGGTGATGATGAGGGTATTGAATGGCTTCAAGAGCAGTTCAGGCGCCTTGGTCTTCCTAAAGACGCGACTCTCTTCAACTATCTCGACGCTGATGACAAAGTGAGCTTCTCAAAATAGTGGCCACGTTTTTTTATTTTTTACAAATTCTAATTCTATAAACAAAAGGCCCCTCGAAAGAGGGGCCTTTTGTTTATTATCCTCACCAGACCGCTAAAGTATACTTTTCTAAAAACAGAAAGTAAAGTTCATAGCGTCTATGGGATAAAGATGACATGGACACAGCGGGAATCGAACCCGCTAGCATTATCTGGTGAGGATAATGCTCTGACCATCAGTATGCCCAGAACATGATTCACCAAACCATGTTGAAGGTAATGATAAATGATTAGTCGTGAAATTCTGCTCAAAAAAAGTTAAAGAAAAGATGACGTAATTTTGCCAAAATGGCCTGTGATATAATGATTTTCAATGAATCAAGATGAAGCATTTGAAATACTCAAAACTGGCAATAATGTCTTTGTCACTGGCTCGGCTGGGTCTGGTAAAACCTATCTCATTAATCGCTATATTGCTTATCTCAATGAAAATAATGTAGATGTGGCCGTAACAGCCTCTACTGGCATTGCTGCTACTCATATGGGAGGGGTGACGATTCATTCCTGGTCTGGACTCGGTATTCGCGATTCTCTTTCTGAGAGAGATTTGGATTATCTAGAAGGTCGTCAGTATCTTTGGAAAAGATTCCAAAATGTGAAGGTTCTTATTATCGACGAAGTATCGATGCTTCACCATTTTCGACTGGATTTAGTGGATAAAGTCCTGAAACATTTTAGAAGATCAGATAAACCATTCGGTGGAATACAGGTTGTGCTGGTTGGAGATTTTTTCCAGTTGCCACCAATTTCTAGAATGGGGGAGCCAAGAGCCTATTTTGTTTTTCGTTCAGAGGCTTGGCGAAAAGCTGATTTTACAATTTGTTATTTGACTACCCAGTACCGCCAGACTGACGATGATTTTTTAAATGTCTTGAACGCTATTCGTTCTAATGATCTTGATTCGGACGTAGGATCGTATCTCCAAGAGAGATTCCAACAAAAAATAGAAATGGATATTGAGCCAACTAGACTATATACACATAATATAGATGTGGATCAGGTTAATGCTAATTCTCTTTCAAAAATAAGAGGCAAGGCTACCACTTATGACATGGTCAGTCACGGTAAAGAAAAATATGTTGAATTGCTGAAGAAGAGTTGCTTGGCTCCGACTATTTTAGAATTGAAGATTGGTGCCAGGGTAATGTGCGTTAAGAATAATTTTGAAGCTGGTTTTGCTAATGGTACCTCTGGTGTGGTGGTTGCGTGTGAACCCAATCAGGATCCGATTATCAAGACTGCTAACGGGAAACTAATTACTATCGAAAGAGCAAGTTGGCGTATCGAAGACGAAGGAAACGTGAGGGCAGAACTAATCCAATATCCACTTCGTCTAGCTTGGGCTATTACTGTTCATAAGAGTCAGGGGATGAGCCTTGATGCTGTTGAAGTAGACCTATCCAAATCCTTTGAAAAGGGTATGGGATATGTGGCGCTTTCGCGCGTCAGGACCTTGGCAGGGTTGTCTCTCCTTGGTTTTAATCAGATGGCCCTACAAGTAAACGAAGAGGTGCTTGAATTTGATCAACAACTTAGAAGCCTTTCAGAATCAGCTCGACGAGCTTTGGAGGAAACTTCTCCTAATGTCTTAGAAAGAACTCAAGAAGAATTTATGAAGAGAGCGAGTGGTGGCAAGGCCACAAAAAAGCAAAAAGTAAAAAAAGTGAAGCTTTCGACCTTAGATATTACGCGTGAATTTGTATTGTCTAAGACACCATTAGCTGAGATCGCAAAAGAGCGTAATATCACGATTGAAACTATTGTTAGTCATATAGAGAAGTTGATTGAAGAGGATGCTTCTCTTGATATTGCTTATCTTATTTCAGATATGTCTCATGGTCGGCGTGACCAGATTGCTAAAGCAATAAAAAAGAATTATGAAACTTCTCAGAATAATTATCTTTCTCCTGTTAGGGATATTCTCGGTCCTAAGTTTTCGTATCTAGAAATTCGTTTGGTTCGCTTGATGATGAAGAAAGAGAGTCTGATGTAGTAAAATCTGTGCCAGAAGCTGATATACAAATAAACACGTTCCTTGGTTATTTTGGAACGGTTGTATATTTCTGTTATATCACTAAAGATATAACTTTCTAAAAAGGCTAGATCAAAACTTAGAATTGTTTTGACATCATGTAAAAAGTGAAGGCGAAACCGAAGATGATGAACGCAATCATTAGTGCGTTTGCTCCGGACTCACTTTTTACTACGCCTTTTTTAATAAGCCAGTTGGCGAAAACTGAATCAGTTTGTGCATTGTTATCCATGGATACATTATAGCAATTTTTTTCAAATCTAGCTGTGTAAAACTCAAAGAGCAAGATGCTTCTGGTAGTTTGACAAGCATCGTTTTTTAGTATATTATATACACTAATTCATCTCTATCTATCTAAGGCAGGGCTGATCTGACCAGTTTTTATTATAAAGGTCAGCCATTTAAGTATGTATAAACCAAATAATTTTAGTAAAAGACGAGGACCAAGTGGTCCAAGTAGAGGACCTTTTTATGGCCGGAGCCTAGGCGGAAGTCGCGGTTTTTCTCGCACGCCTAATCGTGGAGGTCCAAAGGGTGAGTATATTAACCCTGCCAAGTTTATCAACAAAGCAGTGATTACGGAGGAAGTTGAACACTTTGTGCCAGAGCATGCGTTTGCCGACTTTCAGATTGTAGACGCTCTTAAGAAGACTATTCATGAAAGGGGATATATTACGCCGACACCCATCCAAGATCGGACTATTCCTCATATATTAAAAAATGCTGACGTGTTGGGTATCGCTAACACTGGTACTGGCAAGACTGGCGCTTTTCTTATCCCTCTCATAAATAAAATGCTACTTAGCCCAAAGGGTAAAGTGCTTGTTATTGTGCCAACCAGAGAGCTGGCCTTGCAAATTGATCAGGAGTTAAAAAGCCTGACACCTGGCATGAACATCTATTCTGTTTGCTGTGTTGGTGGTATGAGTATCGTGCCTCAGCTCCGACAGCTTCGATATAAGAACGATTTCATCATCGGTACACCTGGCCGTCTGAAAGATTTGATACAAAACAAAAAAATTCTACTTTCAGAATTTCACACACTCGTGCTTGATGAAGCTGACAGAATGCTAGACATGGGATTCATACATGATATGCGATTTGTTATGGCGGGAATGCCTAAGGATCGTCAGACTCTCTTTTTCTCAGCAACACTAGGATCTGAAATTGAGAAATTAATTAAGGAATTTTTGAATGAACCAGTGAAGATCTCTGTTAAAACAGGAGACACTGCAAAAAACGTTGAACAAGACGTTGTTAAAACCAACGGGGGCGATAAGCTCAATATCTTAAATGATCTTTTGAAACAGAAAGGTTTTAATAAGGTACTTGTCTTTGGTAGGACGAAACATGGAGTAGAGAAACTTTCTAAACTACTTACTCAAAAAGGTTTTAAAGCAGAGTCAATTCACGGTAATAAAAATCATTCGAAACGACAACAGGCTCTGAAGCTCTTCAAAGACAACCATATACAGATTCTTGTAGCGACAGATGTGGCTGCTCGAGGTATTGATATTCCAGATGTTACTCACGTCATCAACTTTGATCTTCCCGCTACTTACGATGATTATATTCACCGAATTGGCCGAACCGGCCGAGGTAGTAAGAAAGGGAAGTCACTAACTTTTATTTAAAAGTTCAAAGAAAACTAAAACTAAGTTTAAAAAACAAAAGCCGGCCGAGATTGCATTTCACTGCATTACTCGGTCGGCTTTTTAATTCTGCTTCCTTCTGGAGGTGTTTCGGCGCAAGAAGGGATTACTCGGTGACCCTTTTTCTGGGTCGTGGTTTGGTGATGTCACATCAAGATAGCTAAAGTATTCTCTGTGGGGTCTTGGATGGGCCATCACGATGTCGGGCTTTTTCTCCTCTTGCTCCTTTGACGAATCCAGCGGAAGCGGGAGTTGTCTATGGACGCGTGTTCTGCTCATATTTCATACGGAATAATACCACATATAAATACAAAAAGCAAGTTTTAGATAAACGAAGCTAGCTCTTTGTGGAGCATTTCCTCGTATAGTTTATAGGCAGGGTTATCTAGTTCTATGCCATTTTCTTCTAAGACTCTGTGGCCAACAAAATATAGAGCAATAAGATCTTTAATATCTTTACCTTCTTCTATTGCCAGGGCCATTGTTTCTTGGGCAAGTTTTTTGACCTCAGCTTCTGTGGGAAGTTCTACAGCAGGAAATTGAG
>CAJBRS010000054.1 GCA_903958115.1 uncultured bacterium
CCTTTACCTGACCAAGTCCAAGATCAGCTCCACAATTAAGTACTGTGTGATAAGGAATCTTCAAAGATTCAATAAATTCTTCTGTGTTACGATTAATTTCTTCATGGAGTCTTGCTGAAGTCTCGTGACTTGCTTCACAAAGCACCACTTGTTCCAATTTATAAAACTCATGAACACGAATAAGACCCTTAACATCTTTACTATGACTCCCCGCTTCTCTCCTGAAGCATGGTGAGAATCCAAGATATTTAATTGGCATTTTATTAACCTCTAAAATCTCCCCTTCATGAAAAGCCATTAAAGGAATCTCTGCTGTACCTATCAATGCATCACCATCTTGAGTCATGTAATAATCCTCGACATCACCAGGAAGATGTCCTGTCCCATACAAATTTTGTTTTCGCACTATTGCTGGCGGAATAACTGGCACAAATCCCTTCTTGCCAAAAAATTGCATAGCATAATTCCAGATAGCAAAAGAAAGTTCGGCGCCTGCTCCAGTCAAAAAATAACCGCGAAATCCGTGAACCTTTGCTCCACGCTCAAAATCAACCATTCCTAGGGCGGTCATTATTTCTAGGTGATCTTTGGGCTCAAAAGAGAACTGGGGTTTCTCTCCCCAAACCTTCACCTCTTTATTATCTGCGTCAGTCTCACCTTCTGGCACAGACATGTCTGGAATATTTGGAACCTGAAGCATTAGAGTCTGCCAATTTTTCATTACTTCTTTGAGTTCTTCTTCTTCAGCCTGCATTTTTACCTTCAACTCTTTCATCTCTGTAATTACTTTCTGTCGTTCGGTTGGATCTTGAATCTTTGTAATTTGATCACTAACTTTATTTTGTTCAGTTTTTTTAGTTTCGACAGATAAAAGCAATTCCCGACGGCGACTATCTAAAGCTAAAAGCTCATCAATACTTATTTTGACGTGCTTCTTATCAGCCCCTTGTTGAACGATGTCCTTATTATCTCGAATGAATTTAATGTCTAACATAAGAACATTATACAAAATAGCCGGCCTTTATCAAAATTTCATATACATCATTATAGAATTTACTAATTATTAACAAACCAATAACAATGCGAATAATAAATTTTGAAGATTTCCCCAAATTGCTTAAGGAAATTAACGATCCTCCACAAAGACTATATATAGAGGGGCTAATGCCCGACGATGACCTTAAGTGGTTATGTGTAGTTGGATCTAGAAAGAGTAGCCATTACGGCAGAGAAATCTGTGAAAAATTAATAGCTGGTTTAGTAGGTTTGCCTATAGTCATTGTTTCTGGTCTTGCTCTGGGAACCGACGGAATTGCTCATGAGGCCGCCTTGGCGGCCGGATTAAAAACAGTGGCTGTACCAGGATCAGGACTCGACGAAGAGGTACTGTACCCCCGAAGCCATTTTCAACTAGCCAGAAAAATTCTCGAATCGGGAGGAGCACTTCTCTCTGAATTTGAGCCAAACACAATCGCCACGCCCTACACCTTTCCTAAACGCAATAGAATAATGGCCGGTCTATGTCATGCCACTCTAATAGTAGAGGCTGTAGATCGATCTGGGACTTTAATAACAGCCCGACTAGCATCTGACTATAATAGAGACATTCTGGCAGTACCTGGATCCGTGTTTTCAGAAAGCTCTTATGGCCCACACATGTTAATTAAAAAAGGTGCCACGCCCATCACCTGCCCTGCCGACATTATTGAAGCACTTGGACTAAAAACGGAAGAAAAACAAACTGATAAAAATTCTAAAGAAAAATACATGGATTGTGGAGAAGACGAATTACAGATAATAAAAATGCTTTACTCACCAATGCCTAAAGAAGAATTAATTGAAAACCTATCTCACGTTTTTTCAATTAGTCAGATAAATATCACTCTATCAATTTTAGAGATTAAGGGGTTAATAAAAGAAACACTCGGCGAAATTCATCTAACATAAAAAATAAATAAAATTTGCCAAAAAAATTGAATTCGTGTAATACTAGCGAACATGAAACTACTTATTGTGGAATCACCAGCCAAATCAAAGACTATTTCCAAGTATCTTGGAAGTGAATACAAAGTTACCGCGTCTGTCGGGCATATTCGCGATTTACCAAAAAGTAACAAGAAGGCAATTGATATTGAGGCCGGGTTTGTTCCCCATTATGAAATCTCAAAAGGCAAAGAACATGTCATCGATGAAATTCGCAAACTAGCAAAAAACGCCGATGAAATTTTACTTGCAACCGACCCCGACCGAGAAGGCGAAGCCATTGCTTGGCATATTTCTGAGATCCTAAATGAAGGTAAAGCAAAAATTCCTGCATCAAAAATCAAACGTGTTACCTATCACGAAATTACACCAGAGGCCATTAAAGAAGCTCTGGAACACCCTCGAGAAATTGACGACAACCTTAAGCAGGCCCAGGAAGCACGCCGCGTTCTCGATCGTCTTGTGGGGTATGATTTATCTGGCTTAATTTGGAAAAAAGTCCGTTATGGTCTTTCAGCTGGTCGCGTACAATCCCCCGCACTTCGCATCATTATGGAACGCGAACGAGAAATCCGCGCATTCATCCCTGTCACTTATTGGGTCATCACTGCGGATGTTCAAAACAAAGGCAAGATTGCTTTCACTTTGAATTGCACAGTGGAGCCAAGCGAGAAAAAAGAAGTTGAAAGAATCTTGGATATCGGCAACAAAGGAGAATGGGTAGTGAAAGATATCAATGAGACCGCTGTAAAGCGTGCCCCTCGTGCCCCATTTATTACTTCCACACTCCAACAGACAGCCAGCACCCGTCTTGGTTTTGCACCATCTCGTACCATGGGTATTGCCCAAAAACTATACGAGGCGGGACACATTACCTACATGCGTACCGATAGCACAACTTTAAGTAAGCAGGCTCTTGGACAAATTTTTGGAATAATTGAGAAAAAATTTGGAAAGGATTTAATTTCCCCTCGCACTTTTGCTACAAAGAGCAAGAACGCTCAAGAAGCTCACGAGGCAATACGACCTACAAATGCAGGAGTTCTCAATGCCGGAGCAAATGACGAACAGAAAAAATTATACCAATTGATTTGGCAAAGATCGGTTGCTTCACAGATGGCAGATGCACAAACCCTTCGTACAAAAATGTTGGTGGAAGTAGCTGATGGGAAAATTCCCGACTTTGCTATTAATGGCTCACGTATCACCTCTCCTGGATGGCTACTTGCTGATCCTGATGCTCGAGGCGAAGATGTTGAACTACCAAAAGCTGATGTTGGTGAACATCTCAAACTTATAGAATTAAAAGACGAAGAAAAACAGACAGAACCACCTCCACGATATTCAGAAGCCGGATTAATTAAAGAACTTGAGAAAAGAGACATCGGTCGCCCTTCTACTTATGCCGCTATTATCAGAACACTTGAAGAACGTGGTTATGTAAATAAGTTAAACAAAGCACTATTCCCAACCGACACAGGAGATGTGGTTTCAACATTCCTAGAAAATAACTTTGCTAACTACATCAGTGATTCATTCACGGCTGAAATGGAAGACGAGCTCGACGAAATTGCATCTGGAAAGCGAGAGTATGTTAAAACACTCGCAGACTTTTATAAGCCATTCTTAAAAGACGTGAAATCAAAAGATAAAATAGAAAAAATCACAAATCTCGGCGAAGCAGGTGCAGAATTCAAATGCCCAAAATGTGGATCCTCGATGATCATCAAATTATCAAAAACTGGTAAATTCATGAGCTGTTCTAAATTCCCAGATTGTAATGGGGCCAGAACAATTGATGGAACTGAACTAGAAGGACCAAAAGAAACCGGCGAACTATGTCCCGAATGCAAGACTGGTAAGCTGATCGAACGTGATGGTAAATATGGACGATTCATCGCCTGTGCTAACTACCCAAAATGTAAGTATATTAAAAAAGATGCTGCTCTCGAAGAAAAAAATTCTACTGGTGTTAAATGTAATGTCTGCAACGAAGGGTTCATGGTGGAAAAACGTGGACGTTTCGGACTATTCTACAGCTGTTCAAACTATCCAAAATGTAAGAACGCCATCAAAGCCAAACCAACCGGAAAAATCTGCCCAATGTGTAATTCATTAATGATGGAGGGTACTAAAACGATTCCAGAGCGATGCTCTAATAAAGCCTGCCCGAATCACAATCCTCACAAGTTAACTAAATAAATACAACAAGGCACACACAATATCCCTCAGAAGAGACTAAGACTTGGGCAAGCGCCCCGGAGCGGTCTCTTCTGAGGGATATTGTGTGTGCCTTGTTGTATTTATTTATACGACTTATGGGGATTATGATTCGGGCGAACTTTATAAAAAATAAAACTACCCATGACTTTGCACAGGTAGTTTCTTAATTTTGAACATTCATATTAGGTGTTCTCCTATTTTGAAGAATTTCTTGCTTCTGAGATAAGTAAGTTCTTCTTCTTTTTTTAAAAAAACGAAAAAATCAGTCGCGAGGACTAGATTTTATTCATCAAACAAATTGGCAGAGGTTGAGACACCAAAAGCGTATCCACGACCTTACCATATCGCACACTAACATACAGGATGCAGAGCGGTGGAATCATGTGAACTGAGTAATGAATCACCCAATCCCTACCATCCCAGAAAGCTCCTATACGAATTCGGGCGTGTTGCCCGATGTGCCCCAATGTTTGGAATGGCACGACATCATTCATACAACCAGCGATCTTTCGATTACTAGAGAGAATGTATCGTGGCACTGCATACTCAGCGAATCTCACCCATTGCCAAGGAAGGCAATAATATGAATCTGCTGGTAAGCTGTACGGATCAACGAATAATCCGTCACCTGTGTTGTAGAAGGCAATAATCGAGGCGCCAGAATTCTGACGACTCCATCTCTGCCTTTGTCTAAAGCTCCGAATCATCCACCACAAAGGTCGAACTTCTCGTAACTTCATTTTTTTCTCCTTTTTTGTTGTTATTACGGCTACTTGTCGTTCACCGTTTCGCATAAAATAATATCACAATTTACCAAATTCGTCAAACATAGTTCCGTTTGATAAAAGGTGAGAAAAACGAAGGCAACACAGTACAGCACACAAAACACCTATCGAAGAGAGCGCTCGTGGCCGCTAGGCCAAGCCTTACTCTCTTCGATAGGTGTTTTGTGTGCTGTACTGTGTTGTATTTGTCTACCTAACCTCAAACGGAAAAATTTTTAATCGCATACAAATCCTCAGTATCATCATCAACCTTCTTTTCTTCTAGAGAACGATCGTCAATTGCATGCTCAATGACTTCTTCGACAACTTCCCCACCCTCTTTTGGAATTTCATTATTTTCAGCGGTCTTCGCAACAAAATTATCCATCATCTCTGTGGGCTTTTTAGCCACACCATTTGATCGAACTAACTGCAAAATTGATCGAAGGTCGTCATTAGAAAAGAAATCAATCGTAAGCTGACCTCCATTATCTTTTCTCTCAATATGAACACGAGTACCGAGCGACTCCGTAAGCTTTTCTTCAAGCTCAACAATCTCTGGATCAAAAGCTCTCTCCTTCTTTCTGACTCTGTCATAAGCAATCTTTCTAGCAATGGCCTCAGCCTCACGTACTGTCAATTTCTTCAACATAATCTCTCTAAACAAAACGCTCTGCTCAGCAGGACGATCAACAAGCATCATGAGAGGCCTTGCATGTCCTTCGGAAATTTTCCCTTCACCAAGAGCATTCAAAATATCTTCTGGAAGCGTCAATAATCTTAAACTATTCGAAACATACTCGCGACTCTTCCCTACCTTCTCGGCAATCTGAATGTGTTTGAAATTAAATTCATCTACGAGACGTTGAAAAGCACGCGCGCGGTCAACAGGATTGAGATCTTCACGCTGTAAGTTTTCAATAATAGCAAGCTCTAGCTTCACTCTAGCGTCCTCATGACTTGAGCGAATAATCACTGGCACCTGTGAAAGTCCTGCGAGTTTTGAAGCACGAAGACGTCGTTCTCCAGAAATTAATTCATATTCAGTTGCTAGGCCCCCGTCTTCCTTAACAACTTCAACTCGAGTGACAACAAGAGGCTGAAGCACTCCGTACATTCTGATAGATTCTGCTAAATCACGAAGGCGATCCTGATCGAATTCGTGTCGTGGCTGAAATGGATTTGGTTTGACTTTTTCGACTTCAATCCAGAAAATCGAGTCGCTGTAAAATTGTGACATGTGATGATTATATCATAGAGAAAAAAGATGCCGAAACGTATGGCAGAATATTGTACAAAGAGACCGCTCCGGGGCGCTTGCCCAAGTCTTAGTCTCTTTGTACAATATTCTGCCATACGTTTCGGTGACTCTTCTTATGATATAATTACCACCTTAATTATGAAAAAGATTGTTTTTGATATTGAAACACGGAACATTTTTGACGATGTCGGCAAAGCCGATCCGACGCTTTTAGATATTTCCATTGTCGGTGTTTATGATTACGAAACTGACACATATTCAAGCTATCTTCTAGAAGAATTACCTAAACTCTGGCC
>CAJBRS010000055.1 GCA_903958115.1 uncultured bacterium
GCTGGCAGGAAGCCTTTCTGGGGAAGAAATTGAAATAAGTTTTAATTACAAAAATATTACTGATGTTTTTCAGTCAATAGAAACAGATAGTCTGAGTCTTTCCTTTAATGGTTTGAGTAAGCCTCTTCTAATAAAACCAGTATCAGATGATTCTTTTCTTTACATCGTAATGCCAATGAATAAATAATGGAGACTATCTCTAGTTTTTTAGAAAAGTTTAGAAAGATTCAAAGTCCTCTTAGAAAGAAGGAATTGGTGGCGGAGGCTATCAAAAAGGCTGCTTCGATTGAAATAAAACCTGAAGAGATTTTTTTTCAGTCTCGCAACATAGTTATAAAAACTAACCCGTACCTTAAAAGTGAAATAATGATGAAAAAATCTTTAATTATTGAGGAAATTAAGAAGATTTCACAATATTCAAATATTCAAGATATACGTTAAAATAAAGAAATGAAGAAACAAAAAATAATTACTATCTGTTCAAGCGCATCATTTTTTAAAGAGGCTTTGGAAATAGAGGAGAAATTAAGAAAGATGGGTTTTAAGGTTAAGTTGCCTTACACTGCTACCAAAATGAAGAAGACCGGAGACTTTAGGGTGGAGACTTATAAAACCTGGTTTAAGAATCCAAATGACTATAGTAGAAAAACCTGGCTTGTGAAAAATCACATTAGAAAAGTTATAGATTGTGATGCTGTTTTAATCACTAATTACAAAAAGAAAGGAATTCCTGGTTATATAGGTGGAAACACTTTGATTGAAATGACTATAGCTTTCCACTATAAAAAACCTATTTACATATTAAACCCAATTTCTAAAAAACTAATGTATGAAGAAGAAATATATGCTCTTCAACCTGTTTTCTTAAATGGTGATCTTAGTTTGATCAGTTAATCAGCGGCTGGACCTGATGGGGTACTTGCTGGGGCAGTGTAATTATTAGATATCCATTGTTTTACAGGTGTTTCCCATAAGTTGAATTGAGGGTCGTTCCATGGATTTCCAGGGGCTGGTCCTGTGGGATTGCTTTTGTCTACATAGTAAAGAATGTCATGAATGGCTTGGGGGTTGTTAGTTCCGTCGTTGTATCCGGTAACTATCCCACGGAGAACTGGTTTTAGATTTGGATCAACAGGATCTGGGTTAGGAAATGTCTCTTCAGGAACTTCTTTTAGAGCCTCTTGCATTACAGCGTTCCAAAAAGGAGCAATAAGATATCTAGCAATTTTTTTAACCATTGGAGAGTTGTCGTTGTTCCCGGTCCAAGCCCCAACTACAATATGTGGAGTATACCCAATAACCCAAGCATCACGAAAATCATTGGTTGTACCTGTTTTATCTGCCACATCTCTACCTGGAAAATAAAGAGGGGAATCAGCGCCGAATTCTGGAGTTCTCGCCACATTATCACTAAGAACACTCGTTATTTCATTAGCTGTTTGTGTAGGCATAACTTGAGTAGAGGATGTCGCAAATTGTTCCAAAACATTTCCCGAAGAGTCTGTTATCTGTAGGATGCCTGTATAAGGGTTTAGATTTCCTCCATTAGCAAATACTCCGTAAGCGTTTGTTAGCTCAAGCAGAGAGACCTCTCCTCCTCCAAGCACTAAAGTAAGACCATAGTGGTCTGGGGTAGAAAGACTAGTGATGCCCATTTGTTTTGCGAGGTTGATTGAGTCGGCAATACCGGCGAGGTATAGAACTTTTACAGAAGGAATATTTTTTGATTGGGCCAGAGCGTCACGGAAGCTGATTGGGCCAGCAAATTTACCGTCGTAATTATCTGGACTGTAACAACTCGAAGCGTCGAAACAATTTGTGGAAAATTGAGTTTTTAGATCGAAGACAACAGTGTCTGGGGTGTAACCTTTATTGAAAGCTTCTGCATACACAATAGGTTTGAAAGATGAACCTGGCTGACGATGAGCTGTGGTGATATTAAAATTACCCTCTATTTCTTTATCAAAATAATCACGAGATCCAACCATTGCTCTGATCTGGCCGTTTGTTGGATCTATAGCAACCAACCCTATATTTGAAGCATTGTAGTCTTTCTCGTTTTGTAGGGCATATTGTTTAGCTAGAGCTTCAGCTTTTTCTTCTAGGGGATAGTCTAAAGTCGTTATAACCTTAAGGCCTCCTTTCGCTAACATATCAGCCCCGTACTTATCTTCAAGATAACTTTTTATAAACATTACAAAGTGAGGGGCCTTGATGCTGTTTGTGGCTGTACCCAAGAAAGCCACTTTTTCTGCCAAAGCATTTTTATAATCTGTGTCGTTAATATATCCATAGTCGTGCATTTTTTGCAGCACCAATTTTTGTCTCGCGTCTAAGTCATCTCTGTTTGGTCCGTAAGGAGAGTAGTGAGTTGGGGCTTGAGGTATGGCCGCAATGTAAGCAGCTTCAGCAACACTTAAGTCTGCAGCATGTTTCCCAAAAAAGGTTTGACTGGCTTCCTCGGCTCCGTAGATGGTTCCGCCATAAGGAGTGTTGTTTAAATACAGGTCTAGTATTGAATCTTTATCAAGCTCTTTTTCTAATTTGATCGCTAAAACCCACTCTTTTATTTTTCTGGTTATGGTCTTGTCGTCTGTTAGAAGTGAGTTCTTTACGACCTGCTGGGTAATAGTTGATCCTCCTTGGGTAAAATGAAGGGTGGTAAGGTCTACCAACAAAGCTCGAAGAATAGAACTTATTTCGATACCATTGTGTTTATAAAAATCCTTGTCTTCTATTGAGATGGTGGCGTTTTTTAGATTCTGGGAAATTTGGTTGTATGGAACAACTGTGCGCCTAGTTTGCTGGCTGAGGTCATAAAGTAAAACGTTTCCAGTGGAGTCATAAATTTTGGTGGATTGGCCAACAATGCGCTGATCAAAAGATTGTAGGTCTGGTATTTTTAGTGTAACAACCCAAAGCAACCCTAATCCGGCCAGTATGATGAATAAAGCGGTCAGGCTTAATAGGGTGTTTTTTACAATAATCCTTTGTTTCTTTTTGAGTCGCATAGATTGAGAGAGCGTAGAGCCATTTTATCACATTTATGATAAAGTTATTAACATGTTTAAAGATATTTTAGAAAGGGGAGTTGAGGATATTATCGTAAAAAGCTCACTCGAAGAAAAACTTAAAAGTGGCAGAAAATTGAGAGTAAAGTTGGGTTTTGATCCTACTGGCTCAAAAATTCACATCGGTAGAGCCATTGTTTTAAGAAAATTAAAAGCCTTCCAAGATCTTGGGCATAAGGTTGTTTTCGTGGTTGGAGATTTTACTGCTCAAATAGGGGATCCTTCAGACAAACTAGAAAAACGTCCGATGTTGGACAAGAAAGTCATCCAAGAAAATCTAAAAACTTACAAGAAACAGGTTGGGAAAGTCATCGATCTTTCAAAAGCAGAATTCTACTACAACAGTAAATGGCTTTCGAAGCTTGGTTTTCAGGAGATTGGAGAACTAGCAGAAAGTTTTTCTGTTCAACAAATGTCCAATCGTCGTAATTTTAAAGAGCGTTTGGACAGGGGTGAAGAGGTTTCTCTTCGTGAATTTCTGTACCCAATAATGCAGGGCTATGACTCTGTGAAAGTAAAAGCAGATATAGAAATTGGAGGTTTTGACCAGCTCTTTAATTTGAAGGCTGGAAGGATAATTCAAAAACATTATGGCCAGCCAGAGCAAGACATTTTGACTACAACAATGCTCGAGGGTACGGATGGGAGGAAGATGTCTACTAGCTGGGGGAATGTCATTAATATTACTGACGAACCCAACGACATGTATGGAAAGATTATGTCCTTGAAAGATGAGTTGATAACAAAGTATTTTTTACTTTGTACCGATCTTTCTACTGAAGAGATTGAAAA
>CAJBRS010000056.1 GCA_903958115.1 uncultured bacterium
GATCGAACCAAGATTAAGAGCTTCAAAGGCTCCCGTCCTACCATTAGACGATCTCCCAATAGCACATAACTTACTATAAAATTGGCCCAAAAACAAATTGTGAGGCTGACTAACTTGCCAATTATGTAGTCAATTTTATAACCACCAACTCAAGTGGCAGGTGTGAAATACTACTTCGTGAAGTGATATCAAGAGCACCAAGTAATTCGGAGAGAGTTGCGGAAGAAATATGAGATTCTTTTTTTGCGGCAATTCCGTGCAGTAATTCGTAGTCGGCTTCGGTCAAATCTTTTTTAATTTTTTCGGCCAGGTTGGGAGCATAGCGAAGGAGCAAGACAAAACGAAGCTTTTGCAAAATAAGCTTGATGAAAAGTTTAATGTCGACGTTAGCAGCAACGGCCACAGTGATGGCCTCAAGCCCTTTAGCGGAATCCTTTTCTGAAAGTGCCACAACAATATTATTTACCAAGGTATTTTTAGGGGCACCAGTGACTTTCTCGACATCTTCGAGAGTAATTTTTTTAATATCATATGCACCGGAAATTACTTTCTGTAAAACACCATGAGTGTCACGGAAAGAACCATCGCCGAGAAGTGCGATGAGCTCGGCGCCGGCCGAGTCCAGGCCGGCGCCTTCCTTCTTAGCAGTCGCCAAAGTCACAGCCTTCAAAATCTCTTGATTTGGTTTCTTAAAAGCAAAGACCTGACATCGTGACACTACGGTCTCCGGCACCTTATCCATCTCGGTAGTGGCAAGTATAAACACGGCATGTGCTGGTGGTTCTTCTAATGTCTTCAAAAAAGCATTCCATGCTTCTTTAGTAAGCATGTGAGCTTCGTCGATGATATAAACTTTGTATTTGGAATCGAAAGGCAAAACATTCACACCATCGCGAATTTCGCGAACATCATCAATTCCTCTATTCGAAGCGGCATCAATTTCATAAATATCATTTGCGCTCGCACCAATCTCGCGTGCAAAAATTCTTGCCACTGTTGTCTTACCCGTCCCTCGTGATCCGGCAAAAAGATAACTGTGCGCGATGTTACCACTTTTAATTTCACTAGAAAGCACACTGACCACATCACCTTGCTCAATCACCTCTTTAAAATTCTCCGGGCGATATTTTCGATAAAGTGCGGTGTCTGACATATTAGCTAGAAATTTTTGATATTAAACTACTAACGCTAGCAAACTTTTTCTTATCAAGTGACAAGTCAGTAAATCGCCCATTTTTTGTTGCCACCACCAACCCAGAATCAATAAGGAGTTTAATATGATGAGAAATAGTCGGCTGTGACAACTCAGTCAAAGCCTCCGCCTCTGCGCAGGTAATGACCTTCTTTTTAGAGATTTCTTCAATAATACGAAGCCTGTTGGGATCAGCGATAGCTGCGAGTTGTTTAATTAGTTCTTCTTTCATTAATGGAATTGTATTGAAAGTGGTCGATATTGTAAAGCCTTGATTTTTGGGTATAAAAAAATGGGCCAATTCGCAGTTGCGAAGTTGACCCATTAGACTTTTTTGCGCCGTTACGCTATCGGTGGTATTTCCAAACCACACGGTTTCTATAGTTGTCTCTATATGAATGATCTCTGACGTTGATGTAATGTCTCGTGACAAGCCCACTTATGATGCAGAAAGGCGAACCCCTCTCTTACCAGCATCGCCCAGTACTTTACCAGTCACCTTATTCCTCTTGCTCGAGAAACCTCCATTACCCCTTCTCCTTTGAGAACCCTGGCAATAAGATCTTTTTGAGCTATCGAGGCTCCATCGGATTTCCAGTATTTTCCAGTTGGGTGGAATTCAATCCTTTCTAGCCAGGCATGGCAGTTTGTGTTGGCGCGTTTTTTTATTATTCTTCGCCGTTTTTACGGCTCGGCAGGCAGATGTGCCCGCTCATTTATTCGTTTAGAATACTAGCATATTTAAATAGATGTGTCAAGTAGATACTTCGACACAATCTCCCCTACTTTGGTGGCATTTTCAGCCTCCATTAGTTCCATACGAAGCTCCTTGGCCCCATCCCAGCCAGTTACATAGGCCTTGTAATGTTTCTTCATCAGAGCAAAACTTTTAGTACCTCCAAGTAATTCTTCAAAAAGTTTGGTGTGCTCTACAAGTACAGTGAGTTTGGTTTTGACATCAACAGTAGTATTATTTTTCACACTGCCGTTTTTTGAATTTTGCAAATCAGCAAATAGCCAAGGGTTCCCAAAAATAGCACGGCCGAGCATGATGCCGTCGACGCCAGTGGCTTTCGCCTTGGCAAAAGCATCTGCCACATCTATGACATCACCATTACCAAAAATTAAAGTCCTTTCAGATTCAGGCAAATCTTTTTGGACCTCATCACGAATTTCCACAGCTCTCTTTATTTGATCCCAATGTGCCGCCACCTTCGACATCTCCTTACGAGTACGTCCATGCACAGTGATCACAGCAGGCCTCTCTGCTAATAGTTCAGGAAGCCATGTCTCAATTTCATTTTTATTAAATCCAAGTCGAGTCTTTACTGATACAGGAATATTTCCTGCACCTTCTTTTGCTGCTCGTATTACTTCCCTAGCCAATGCTGGCTTTTTCATGGAGGCCGCACCCGCACCTTGCTTCTCAATACTTTTATCAGGGCAACCCATGTTGATATCAATACCATCAAAACCAAGCTTCACAGCTAGTTCTGCTGCACCCTTCATCATCTCCGGCCTGGATGTGAAAAATTGTGCCACGATTGGTCGCTCGCTTTCAGTGAAAATCAGATTTTTCATTAGCTTTGCTTTACCTTCTAGAGTAGCGAGCATCAGTCCGTCCGCTGAGACGAATTCAGTCCACAGCACGTCGGGCTTGCCGTATTTTGCGATGATACGTCGAAAGGAGGCGTCGGTGACGTCGGCCATGGGAGCCAGGACTAAGATGGGACGGTTTTCCGCCGAGGCTTGCATTTTTAGTTTTTGCCAAAAGGTTTGACTCATTTTGTTTCTTATTTTTTATATAAAAATTTTATCTTTTATTTATCACCGCTTCATACCCAGTACTTTATACTTCTTCCCGAGGATGTGAGCAAGATTAATAAGGTCGTATGATCCCAATCCATCCTTTTTATCAGAAATAATTAATATGTCTACCTTGAAAGAAGAAACCTCAGAGGATGCCGCTCCTCAAGTCCAGGACAATTTTGAACCTTGGACTTAAAAACTCAAACCTAGAATAGGTATTGGGGGCAATATATAATAGCAAAGATGGACATTCTTAGAGAATCTACGCCGAAACAATCGGGCAATCTCTTTACCAGAGCTGCCCATCTTTGTTATGAAAAATTACTTAAACCAAAGAAGAATGATGAAACCCCTGCAGACACAGAGAGACGAAAACTAATCCTAAACATAATACTATTTGGCCTGATTATTATATTCTTTGGTCTAGACTGTTTAATTCTATTTGATTCATTCTTAAGTAAAGATGGTGTTTTTGACGATGGTGTCCC
>CAJBRS010000057.1 GCA_903958115.1 uncultured bacterium
TAAAAGCTTTTGATAGCATAGTCTTGCCTGTCCCAGGTGGTCCATAAAGAGCGATATTGTGATTACCCGCTGCCGCTATTTCAAGCCCCCTTTTTGCTTTACTTTGTCCTTTTATGTCATCGAGATTGATGATGGGTGGTTTTTCTCCATAGCAGATCTCTGTTTTTGGTGATGGAGTTAGAATTTTTCTTTTACCTTTCTGATTAAGATGATCTATGATTTCTCTAAGGTTTTTTAGTCCAAATATTTTTATTCCATCAATCAAAGATGCTTCCTTGGCATTCTCTAATGGTAGATATATTTCTAAAAAACCCAGTTTTTTTGACTCTACAATAATAGGTAAGATACCTTTAATTTTTCTCAGTTTTCCATCCAGAGAAAGTTCCCCAAGAAATAGTTTGCCAGTTGGCTCAAAAATTATTTCTTTTGATGCTAATAAATATGCTAAAGCCATGCCGAGATCAAACACAGGTCCTTCTTTACGTAGATTGGCTGGAGCCAAGGAAATTACTAGTCGCTGGTTTTTACTTTTTGGCGATTGAAAACCTGTGTTTTTAATCGCTGCTGATATGCGGTCTTTTGCTTCAGCAACACCTTTGTCTGGTAATCCGACGATGGAAAAGTTGTTTAGTCCTCTTGTTATATCAACTTCGACGGATATAATATCCGCTCCTAGTAAATTTGGTTGGGCACTCCATACCTTTGCGAAACTCATATTGCTGAGTATCTCAAAGGTATATTAAATTTTCGCTCAAATATATATAAAATTTTTATGAAGCGTGGGCAATACAGGTACGAGCTGAGGGATTAGCTTCTAAACGATCTTCAGAAATTATTTCTCCGCATATTTCACATTTGCCGTAGGTTCCAGATGCTATTTTTTTTAGAGCATTGTTTACATCTCCATACTGAGTTTCTAGCTGTTTCAATATTGAAGTGTTGCTTTCATAATTTTCTATCTGGTCAGCGGTCTCGTTTCTGTCTGCGCTTAGTACATTTAAATTATCAGGGCCAGCTTCCCAGTCAGCTGGGTTTTCTGGATTGATATGACCTAAGGTCTTTAACTCCCCTACTAGGTCTTCTAATTCTTTTTCTAATTTTGTTTTTAGTTGTTTGGTATTCATAAAATTTTTAGTGAATAAGTTTTGGTTTTGTTAAACGATTAATAACTTCTTTGAAAGTATCTTGATTTGATGTGAATACCAGAGTGTTGTTATCAACAAAAGAATAAAACAATAAAATATTACCATCATCCCCAACTAGTGCCCTTGTGTCTTTGTTGTTTATGACACGATCTTGCCAAGTCGGTTTTTTTTCAGGGGTGGATGATGCAATTTTTGTTCCAGACACACCAAAGAGCCCTCCTATGTCGTCCTGTATATTTGGTTCCCATTTGAGCATCCCTGCGTAGGCCTGATCGAAAGAGTCGACGTTAATTATTAGAAAAGGATTGTTCCCATCATATGAGTGCAGACCAAAAAAAAGATTTGGATTAAAAGCTCTGACAAGAGAATCTGGAGCTCTAGAACCAAAAGTGTTGAGTAAAACTTGTGTGCTAACTGGTGACGATGTTGTTCCGATCAATGAAACAAAGGAGATTTTTTCCACTGTCCCTAATGGTATCTGGTAGGACTTTTCTTTTGCGATATCGTTTATTATTTCTGGTGCAGAATCCCCAGTAATTACAAGATCTTTTTTATTTTCAGAAAAGATTA
>CAJBRS010000058.1 GCA_903958115.1 uncultured bacterium
AATACTGGGTAAAATAAAAAAGATAAAAAAAAGAGCCGCAACCTTGCAGCTTATTTAAAGCAAAGTGAGCGGCTCTTCGAAACGAAGGTTAGGAGATGGTGAGATAAAAGCGATATAAGCTGTTTTGTAAAAATGTGGTCTCTTGAAAAGAGCCTTAAAAAAAATTGAAAACAAAACTTATTTTTTTATCAAACTATTCCTTTCCCTAGAAAGAACTTCTGCCGGCTTAACATTAGTGGATGCCGCGCTCGTCTGATATACATTGTATTCTTTATAAAAGACATGTAAAGGACATACGCAGTCCTTCTGTGGATAACTATGTCCTTTATAAAGGACATAGTTAATTTACAAACTAATCTCCAAGGAAATAGGGCAGTGGTCAGAACCCAAAACATCCTTTAAAATCTCAGCTTTTTTAACACTTTTAACCAATTTATTTGAAACAAAGAAATAGTCTATCCTCCATCCAATATTACGCTCCCTAGCATTAGCAAAATGACTCCACCATGTGTAGTGCCCATTGCCTTTATTAAAAATTCGAAAAGTATCGACAAACCCTCTATCGATAATATTTTGAACTCCCTCTCTCTCCTCATTTGTGAAACCCTTGTTGCCGATATTCTCTTTCGGTCTAGCTAAATCATCTGGTGTATGTGCCACATTTAAATCACCACAAAAAATCACGGGCTTTTCTTTTTCTAATCTGTCGACATACTCAAGAAAAGCAACGTCCCAATATTTATAACGCAAATTTAAACGACTTAAATCATCTTTAGAGTTAGGAGTATAAACACAAACAATAAAAAAATTATCAAATTCTGCGGTAATTACACGACCTTCTTTATTTGGATTTCCATAAATATCTTTTGAGAGGTCATACTTTTTCTCAATATCACTAGGGAGATCAAAAATGGCTCTAATTGGCTCTTTTTTTGAAAAGATAGCTGTTCCACTATAACCTTTTTTATCAGCCGAATTCCAAAAACCTTTATATGAAGACAGATCTGCTTCTGATTGTTCCTCCCTTGCTTTAGTTTCTTGCAAACAAATTATGTCAGGATCATATTTTTTCAAAAATGGTGCAAAAAAATTCTTCCTGTGTACCGCTCTTATACCATTAACATTCCAAGATATAATTTTAAGATCCCTTTTCATTAAGAAAATCATAACATAAAAAACAGGCAGGCCTCACCATTGAGACCTGCCTTAGCCGCGGCATTGTTGCCGCTAGATCACAGTAACTTTGACACCTTCAACAAGACTGGATGCCGATTTGAACCTTTTTGTCAGAGCTTCAAAGAGGCTGGCTGTATCCGGTATCCTGACAAAGAGCGCTTGCTCTCCTTGGACACCGATTTCCGCCTTGACCGAAAGGTAAAGGTCATCACGGCAGATCATAAGCTCCGCGATTAAACCTTCCTGTTTGATACCCTGGATGCAACTGGCCAAGCAGTTCTCGAGCTGACCCTGGTCTGGGCAGGTCTTAAGCTTATTGGCCACTGGTTCAAACTTTTCCTTTTGGTTGATTGTCGCATAGGCAATCACCTTCCATTCTTGTTGACTAGAGGCTGGTGGTGACGACTGGTTTTTTCTACCACTCGTGGCCGTCGGTCTCCTTGAGGCAAAAGATGCCTTTCCAGCTGGTGCTACTGTTCCACTATTCATGATACCTGGTTTCCTGTGTTTCTACTTTTATTTGGTTTTTGGTTTTGAACCTTGCACAGCCCAATTTAAGACTATACAAGCTACGAGAACAGATCCTACTCCGTGTATCTCTATCCGTCAATGAAATTATCCCCTTATTTTTGATTGTGAAATTTTTTATGAATTTCTCTTAAATGTTTATCTGTAACATGTGTATAGATTTGTGTCGTTGTAATGTTTGAATGACCCAAGAGCATTTGCACAGAACGAAGATCAGCTCCATTAGAAAGTAGGTCGGTAGCAAAGCTGTGCCTCAATCCGTGGGGAGTAACCTTCTTTGAAATACCTGCTTTAATAGCGTAATGCTTTACAATTCTTTCTACTGACCTAGAAGTTAGTCTCCGACCTCCTTTTTCTTCGTCCCCTTTGCCAAATTTACCCAAATTAACAAATAAAGCATCATCCATATCTGTACGTTTTTTTAAATAATTCTTTATAGACTCTTTTGCAGACTCAGAAATAAAAACCACTCTAACTTTTTCGCCTTTTCCACGAATAGAGAATTCATCTTTTTTGAGATCAATATCTCGTGGAAGGGAACAGAGTTCAGAAACACGGAGCCCTGTAGAAAAAAGTAGCTCTAATATGGCTCTATCTCTAAGATTTTTGAGATCACCTCCATCTGGAGCCTTAAGAAGCCTATCTAATTCATCACTAGAAACAGGGTCTATAGATCGTTCGGGAATCTTCGCCAGATCAATCCTCTCCGAAGAAAGTGAGGAAATATTTCTACGAACTAAGTATTTCAGAAACATTCTGAGAGCAATTAAATAATAATTTTGAGTTTTTTTCTTTAACGTCTCTTTTTGACTGCTACCTGTATTTCTAATTTCAGTTCTATTCAAAATCAGTCTATATTCCCGAATAACATCATCCGTAATATCTTCTGGTCTAGATACTTTTGTAACTTCAAAGAAACGATCAAGATATCTTTCATAGTTTGTCACCGTTTTTAAACTTCGTCCCTTCTCAATTTCAATATGTTCTAAAAATTGTCGCTTAAGATTTTGGAGTTCGTTAGTGTTAGCCATGTCGGAAAATATTATAGCACAAGGTAACCCACATACCCCCTCCTTATGACTCATTTGGAGACCGCTCCGGGGCGCTTGCCCAAGTCTTAGTCTCCAAATGAGTCATAAGGAGGGGGTATGTGGGTCATCTTGCCTAAAATGACCTTATGTGCTAATATGTCCGCATCATGTTAACAAAGACAAAAAAGACAAAAATCATCAAAGAAACCCAGGTTCACGACAAAGATACTGGTTCAGCCGAGGTTCAGATTGGAATTCTTTCCAAAAGAATTGATGAATTGGCTTCACACTTAAAAAAACACCAAAAAGATAACCACTCACGACGTGGCCTACTTGCCATGGTTGCTGATCGACAAACCCACATGAAGTACCTTCAAAGAAAAGACCCAAAGAGGTACAATACTATTGTAAAGAAGCTAGAGCTTAAGAAGAAGTAATTTTAATAAATGACTGTTATAAAACATAAGGAGCAGCGCGTAGGCATCTTTATAGATGCTCAAAATCTCTACCACAGCGCTAAAAACCTCTACCATGCTAGGGTTAATTTTGGTGCAATAGTTAAAGACGCTCTCGCTGGCCGTATTCTAATTAGAGCAATTGCTTACGTAATTACCACTGAAAGTGGTGAGGAGAAGAGTTTTTTTGAAGCTCTAGAAAAGATGGGCATAGAGACAAAAACAAAAAACCTACAGATTTTTGCTGGGGGATCTAAGAAAGCTGACTGGGATGTTGGCCTTGCTGTTGATGCGATTAAAATGGCTCCAAAGCTTGATACCATCATTGTTGTCTCAGGAGATGGTGATTTTATTCCGCTTGTTGAATATTTAAAAACAAATGAAGGTTGCCAGGTAGAAGTTGTTTCTTTTGGCAAATCTTCTTCAGGGAAACTAAAGGAAGCGGTTGATGATTTCATGGATCTTGATGAAAACCCTCGTAAATATCTATTAACTGCTGGAGGTCCATCTCGTAGACCAATGACAAGCCGCCCTCGTCGCACAGGAACAAATAACTCAAAACCCAATAGCACAAGAGAAGACTCCGAAAACATCTCCGTTACTTTCTAGTAGAAAGTTTGCTTAATGAAATTTTTCTAAAAATCTGTTAAAGTGGGGCTATTAACAGCAGTTTATTTAATATGGCTTTTAGATAGGTAGCTTTTAAAAGGAACTCTGCATCAAAGCAAAAACCTTTTGAGATCTATAATCTAAAAGTCAGTCTAAAAAATGCAAAAGAAACAATATTCTCTTGAAGTTAGTGGTAAAACTTTAATAGCTGAATTCAACGATCTTACAGACCAAGCAAATGGATCTGTGATGATTAAGTATGGAAACACTGTGGTACTCGCTACAGCTGTGATGTCCAAAAAAGCAAAAGAGGGGGCGGCGTGGTTTCCTTTGACTGTGGATTACGAAGAAAGATTCTACGCTGCTGGTAAAATCCTCGGTGGTCAATATACAAGAAGGGAAGGACGCCCATCAGACGAAGCCATTCTCTCAGGAAGAATCGTAGACCGAACTATCAGGCCTCTTTTTGATCAATATATTAGAAATGAAATTCAGGTTGTAATAACAATCCTCTCAATTGATCAGGATGATCCAGACGTTCTTGGAGTCATTGCTGCTTCATTAGCAATCGGCACATCTGACATTCCTTGGAATGGTCCCGTAAGTGCTGTACGAATAGCAAAGATGAAAGAAGCCAAAGAACTTTTAATCAACCCTACCTATATTTCCAGAGAAGATTCAAATGTAGAACTAGAAATGATTGCCTGTGGCAAAGACAAAAGTATCAATATGATTGAAGTTGGATCAAAGGAGCTGAAGAATAGTGTTGTGGCTGAAGCCCTACAGTTTGCTTCTGATGAAATAGAAAAGATCCAAGAATTCCAGAAAAAAATAATCGCTGAGATAGGAAAGCCAAAAACCATAATCCCAAAACCAGAAACCTCCCCAGAAGTAGCAAACCTATTTAAAGAAAAGATTGAACCTAAACTAGAAACAGCTGTCTTCTCTGGTCCAGGGAAGAAAAATCTTTTAGCTTTAGAGGATGAGTGGATTTCTATTTTTACCGAGGCTTTTCCTGAAGGTAATAAGTACGACGCAATGGAGATTTGTGAAAATGCTATAAATGATATTCTCCACAAAGAAGCAATCGAGAAACAACGCCGAGCTGACAGCCGAACAATCGACGAAGTAAGACCACTTTTTGCAGAAGCTGGTGGAATTTCACCAATTTTGCATGGATCAGGAATATTCTATAGAGGAGGAACTCACGTCTTATCCGCCTTGACTCTCGGCGGACCTCAAGACTCTCAGACAATCGAAGGGATGGAAGTTCAAACACAAAAAAGATTCATGCATCATTACAACTTTCCTCCATTTTCTGGAGGAGAGGTTGGACGTGTAGGATCTACCAACAGAAGAATGATTGGCCACGGCAACCTAGCAGAAAAAGCTCTGCTAGCTGTCATTCCACCAAAGGAAACTTTTCCATACACAATTCGAATTGTATCTGAATCAATGGCCTCAAACGGATCAACTTCCATGGGGTCTGTTTGTGCTTCTACGTTAGCTTTGATGGACGCGGGTGTTCCCATCAAAGCACCTGTAGCAGGAATTGCTTCTGGTGTTATGTTGTCTCCTAACTTTGACCAAGATGGAAAATATACCTTACTTACAGATATCCAAGGGCCCGAAGATTCTCATGGGGACATGGACTTCAAAGTAGCGGGGACAAGAGAGGGGATCACTGCCATCCAAATGGATGTAAAGGTAGGTGGTATTCCAGTAAAGATTCTTACTGAA
>CAJBRS010000059.1 GCA_903958115.1 uncultured bacterium
TCCCATTTTCTCCGACATCAGCCCAACTCAAAGCGATGGAAGATATAATGACCGATTTTCGAAGCGGTAAAGCTATGTCCCGTCTTCTCGAAGGTGATGTCGGATCTGGAAAAACAGCAGTGGCAGCTCTTGCGGTATATTCATCAATAATGACTCGGCCATCTGGAAAAGATTTTGGGACATTACAAGCTGCATATATGGCACCGACAGAAATTTTAGCCAAACAACACTTTGAATCATTCATAAAATATTTTACTCATCTTGGTGTATCTGTCGGATTAATTACTGGAAGCGGTTGCAGAAAGTTTCCTTCAAAAGTAGACCCTAGTGGCTGGACCGCAATCTCCCGAGCACAGCTTTTAAAATGGGTAGCTAATGGTGAAATTCCGATTTTAATTGGCACACATGCTCTAATTCAGAAGTCGGTGATATTTAAGAATTTAGCTTTGGTGATTATTGACGAACAGCACAGATTCGGAACAGCCCAAAGACAAAAACTGGCGAGAAAAGACGACGTACTACCACACTTACTATCGATGACGGCTACACCGATCCCTCGAACGCTAGCTTTGACTATTTATGGAGACCTAGATATCACCCTTCTTGATGAGATGCCGGCTGGCCGCAAACCAATCATTACGGAAATTGTATTACCAACAGCTCGCGAAAAAACCTACGAAAAAATTCGTGAGGAAATAAAGGCTGGCCGACAAGTTTATGTTATCTGCCCTCGCATTGACGAGCCAGATCCAAACAAAGAAATGACCCTCAATGTGAAGTCTGTAACAGAAGAAGCTAAGCGACTAAAGAAGAAGGTTTTCCCAGATCAAAATATTGCCATTCTCCACAGCAAGATGACAAACATTGAAAAAGAAAAAACTATGAAGGCTTTCGAGGATGGCAAAATTAACATTTTAGTTTCGACATCTGTCGTCGAAGTTGGAGTTAACGTACCAAATGCAACAGTAATGATTATTGAGGGTGCGGAAAGATTTGGACTATCACAGCTTCACCAATTGCGTGGACGCGTAGTGCGAAGCAACCACCAAGCTTACTGCTATATTTTTGCTGAAACAAAAAGCGACAAGACAATAAAACGTCT
Organism: uncultured bacterium; assembly: GCA_903958115.1. GTDB lineage: Bacteria > Patescibacteriota > Minisyncoccia > Phycocordibacterales > CAWITU01 > CAJBRS01. The sequence continues at coordinate 1,103 of CAJBRS010000059.1, forward strand.
TAATAATTTTAAGAAGGCTAAAAACGGCTTTGAATTAGCAGAATTTGATTTGCAAGAACGTGGTTCTGGTGCGCTGTATGGTGGCAAACAATGGGGCATCACCGACCTTGGCATGGAGGCTTTACAAAACCTCAAAATGGTAGAGGCGGCGCGTAATGAAGCGCGCCGCCTCCTCTCCTCTACTGACGGTCTCAGAAACTTTCCCTTGCTTCAGGCGGCACTTTCTGATAAAAAAGAAGTTCACTTTGAATAAAAAAATTCTTAAAAAAATATTTCTCGGGATTGTTTATTTTTTTGCCGTTATTGGTTTTGTCCTAACGTCAGGATATTTTGCTGTTCGATTTCACCTCACCAATAGTGCTGGAATCATCGACCAGCAAAGTGCCTCCTTTTTATCAGAATCAGCCTCGACTTCAACCAGACCTTCCGTCGACATGGCTTGGAGCAAGGGTGATGAGTGGGTTCCATTAAGCCAAGCAATGACTAAAGACGCGGGAATTGTTGAACACGTATCAGCCATTACAGGCGTTGATGGACGATTAATCACAGCCCAACTAGTAGCCGAGCAACTTCGTCTCTTCACTGACGAAAGAGAAGTTTTCAAGCAAGTTTTTGCTCCTTTAAAAATCCTCGGGAGTCAGTCCCAATTTTCTTGGGGAATTATGGGAATCAAAGAAGACACAGCGATAGCTATTGAGAATAATTTGAAAGACACCTCTTCCCCATATTACCTTGGGCCACAATACGAACATTTGTTAGATTTCCAAACAAATGATATCCAGACAGAGAGATTTAATAGAATAGTTGACGAGCACAATCATTACTATGACTATCTTTACACCGCTCTTTATTTAAAAGAAATAATGACACAGTGGAAAAAAGCAGGTTTTGATATTTCCAAAAAACCAGAAATTCTAAGTACTCTGTACAATATCGGTTTTGCCCACTCAAAACCCAATGCCTCACCAGAAGTCGGTGGCGCGCCAATCACCGTAAACGGAGTAGTATATAGTTTCGGTGGTCTAGCATATAACTACTACTATTCGACAGTTTTGGAGAACGTTTTCCCTCCAAAAAATTAACCATAATTTACATTGAAAAAAGGTCGTATTTAAGATAAGATAGCCAGCACACACTTGCGCGTGTAGCTCAGTTGGTAGAGCGCCGAGCTTATACCTCGGTGGTCCTAGGTTCGAGTCCTAGCACGCGCACATTAAATAGCCTCTTCTTTCTTTTTTGGAACAATACCATTAGCAACTAGAATCTTTTCGAATTCAGCACGTTCGATTGTTTCTTTATCTACAAGCTCAACAGCAATAGCATCAAGCACCTTGCGATGATCTTTAATTATTTTATTAGTGATCTCATAAGCCTCATTCATTATTCTAGACACCTCGCTATCAATTTGAGTTCCGACTGTCTCAGAATAATCTCTCTCATCCATACCCGTACCAAAGAGTGGTCGCCCACCCATTCCTTCGAGAGCTACTGGACCGATTTTTTCTGACATTCCATACTTTGTCACCATATCACGAGCAAGAGCTGTAGATACCTGGAGATCGTTTGATGAACCAGTAGTTAAATCACCAAAAATATTTTTTTCCACGACATATCCACCAAGAGAAACAGCAATATCATCAAGAAATTCGTTGCGAGATTGAAGTTTGCGATCATCAAGCGGTAATTTTAAAGTGTAACCAGCCGCCCGACCTCGTGAAATGATCGAAACCTTGTGAACAGGATCGGCATATTTTAATACAGAAGCAACAAGTGCGTGGCCAGCCTCATGGTACGCAGTCAATTCTTTTTCTTTCTTACCAAGCAAATGTGAACGGCGTTCTGGTCCGAGCATTACTTTTTCAATCGATCTGATCAAATCAAATTGGAAGACTTTATTGCGATTTTCTCGTGCGGCGAGAATAGCTCCTTCGTTCATTAGTGAGTATAAGTCAGCACCAGAAAAACCGGGTGTTCGTTCGGCTATCACTTCAAAATTTACATCCTCAGCCAAAGGCTTCTCACGAGCGTGAATTTTCAAAATCTCCAAACGATCGTGTCGATCAGGAAGATCAATTGTCACTCGACGATCAAAACGACCCGGACGAAGAAGGGCTGGGTCAAGTACATCTGGGCGGTTTGTAGCTGCCATAACAATCACTTTTTCATTTGGTTCAAAGCCATCCATTTCCACAAGAATCTGGTTAAGGGTCTGTTCCCTTTCGTCATTACCACCACCAACTCCAGTACCACGCACTCGTCCAACAGCATCAATCTCATCAATAAAAATAATTGCAGGAGCAGTAGTCTTAGCTAATTTAAATAGATCACGTACTCGACTCGCTCCAACACCGACGAACATCTCGACAAATTCAGAACCAGAGATCGAGAAAAAAGCTACGCCAGCCTCTCCAGCTACAGCGCGAGCCAACAATGTCTTACCCGTACCAGGTGCGCCCATCAGCAAAATACCTTTTGGAATTCGAGCCCCAATCTCTAGGAATTTCTTTGGGTTACGAAGAAAATCAACTATTTCTGTTAATTCTTCTTTGGCCTCTTTAGCCCCAGCAACATCTTTAAATGTAACCTTCTGACTTTTATCGTCAGCGGCAGTGAAACGAGGTTTTGATTGTCCAAAAGTAAAGGCTTGCATCCCCGCTCCTTTTACTTGTCTATTCAAGAACCAAATAAAAAACAAAATAAACAAAATGGGTATCAAGAACGGTAAGATATTTCCTAACCAGTATCCAAAACCACTTTGATCATTAATAGAAATTTTTACAGTAGAAAGACTAGAGGTAGAGACTCCGTATCGCGACAAACTATCAGTCAAAGATGACTCTGTCTCCTTCTTCGAATCTTTAACGGTTTTATCTTTATAAGTGATGGTAAGATCATCTGTCTGGACAGTAATTTGAGAAACCTTGCTAGCATTAATATCATTTGCCAACTCTGTCAGGCTAATAGTCGAAGGATTTGAAACGTCCTGCTGGACAATAGAATAAAGGGCTATTATGGAGATAAAGATTAATAAAGCACCACTTATAGTATTAAAAATACTTTTTTTGGGTGATGGATTTTTTTTCTTATTTTTCGGCTTTTTTTCGATGTTTTTAGTCATAGTTAGTATATAATATCACAATGACAACATTCGCCACTAACAGAAAAGCCCATTTCAACTACGAAGTCCTCGAGAAAATCGAGGCTGGTATTGAGCTATTGGGTTTTGAGGTGAAATCAGTAAAAGCTGGCAAAGTCACACTGGATGGCTCACACGTCACTATTCGTGGACAGGAAGCTTATCTTATCGGGGTCACTATCTCCCCTTTTCAACCAAACAATACACCTAAAGAATACGATGCTAGCAGAAATCGTCGGTTACTGCTCACCAAGAAAGAATTGCTAGCGCTAGAGCAATCGGAGGCTCACAAGGGTTTGACAATAGTGCCAATTTCGATGTATAGTAAAAATCGAAAAATCAAGGTAGAAATTGCAATTGTCCGTGGGAAAAAAATATTCGACAAACGCGAGAGCATCAAAAAACGTGATGGCAAACGTGAGATTGAAAGGACTTTGAAAAGTCGTTAGTGACAGAGGTATTTGTGAAAGACCGCTCCGGGGCGCTTGCCCAAGTCCTAGTCTTTCACAAATACCTCTGTCACTAACAACATACCAACACTCATATTCAATCTCACGATTGTATATGAAATCATGGGGATGATCGGCCTAGACAGGTGATCACCTCTTATATGTGCAAAGTAGAGCTCCAGTAACTCTTAAATCTGCTGGGCTTTCTAAGTGCAAACTTAGTTTCAAAAGCCAAGTCAATTGCGTCTCCATATTTTGGAGCCAAGGACTTCGCTTTCGCTTACGCAGCTGCCTAACGGCACCGCCTTCGCGACATCACTCAGGGCTTAGTTTGGCTGTCTTGAGTCTGGTGTTATAACGCCAAAATAGAATTCGAGACCTCTTCGACTCAAATTCGAAATAAAGAAGATCGGCAATGAAAGGTTTTGAATGCTTCATACTTTCAACGCTTAAATTGTCGCAAGACAAAGAAACATCCTACACTTTGTAGACTCATATAAGAAAATTATCTGCACCGCGGTTCGATTCCGCGCATCTCCACAACAAAAGAAAAAGCCAGCTCCCCTGCTGGTTTTTTCTTTTGTCTGTGAGGAATGAAGAGCGGAATCGAAAGCCGGAGCGAAGTTGCTAAGTCGTCGACTTTGACGACAAGCAA
>CAJBRS010000060.1 GCA_903958115.1 uncultured bacterium
ACCTTCTCGATACCGATCGGGATTTAAAACGCTTTTCCCACGAGAGGCTTCCTGAAGGGTTCTTCCAGCAAGCCAATCTTTTAAGACAACATTAGATGCTATTATGGGCACGAGTCTTTCGGAAGCCCCGATTTTGGTTAATATGCAATGGAGTTCTGTGAAATCTATATACTTCCCATTTATTTCAATATCGAAAATTCGTGTTTGGATGCCGGAGCCCAGGGCCTCGGACCTGATCGCGATTGTTTGTCCGGGGAAATAGTCTTTTTCCAATATTTGGGCGATTTCAATAATTGAGGGAGACTGAGCCCGGGCAATTTTCCAAAAATGATGTTCTTCTTGGCCGGGAATGTTTTTTATTGCTTTGGTATGTAGGCAGACACTGATCTCTTTATTCAGATCCAGGGTGGTTAGCATATTGCTGCCTTCGAGCTTTTCCGTTACGACCACCTTTTCTTCCATCATTTTTACAACAATATCGAGATAGAGATCGCAACCTTCTATGTCATAGGGCGTGTTGGCAAATTCGGGGAGTCCTACAAGTATTCCATTTTGGACAGGAATTTCAGGGGGTTCATATTTTACCACTCCCAAGGCCGTGGTCAGGTCCTCGGGCAGGGTATCAACCTTAAGATATTCTTTGATGCTCGAAACCGGGGCAACGTAACCTTGCGAAAGTTGCCCGCGTAGAACAGCGGTTCGGATTCGGTTTTTTTCTTTTCCGGCCATGAAATTGGCAATGCCTTGTTGTTGAATAAGATCTTGAGGAAGCACTGCTTCTATAGGGAAGAAGACCACGTCGTCGCCGGCTTTATAGAGTCCTTTCTGAACGACAAATTGAAAAGACATTCCTTCAACTTGGCCGAGCTCGAGTTTGTCGGCATCGGGATGGGGATAGATCTTCGAAATCTTTTTTAGGACAACGGCAAATGTGCTCATTTAATTCGGCCTCCTACAACTGCCACAAAGATGTCCTTAAGTATTTGGTAATGGTCAAAGGCCATTAGTTCTGGAGTAATTTGCAAAAAGAACCAATCTGCCTCTTTTGCATCGTCTCCGGCCTCGACCGAGGCTAATAACTCTTTGCTATAGGGGAGAATGGCGTAATAAACAACGGAGATTATTCGACCGCGGGGATCTCGGTCTGGGTCTCCGTATGTTTTGAATTGATGAAGGTATCCTTTAAGTTGTTCGGGTGAAAGCGAAGTTTCTTCTTGTAGCTCTCGAAGAGCTGCTTGTTCCAGGGTCTCGCCCCGATTAACGTACCCTCCAGGAATTGCACGAAGATCCTTAAAAGGGTCGCCTCTTCTTTTGATCAAGAGCACTTTTAATTTATGTATGCTCTCATCTTCGGACGTTAGAATAACAATATCGACCGTGACGTGTTGTTCTTCATATTTTTCTGCCATAATTTCTCCTTATTGCGAAATATTGACGCATTTTAGTTTCTCTTTGCTCATCCATACTTTTGCCGGTCATAACCATAGTATTGACCATGATTAGGTTTTTGACTTCTTTTACGGTTTTCCCTTTGATCTCCGG
>CAJBRS010000061.1 GCA_903958115.1 uncultured bacterium
AACCGGCTTTGCCATCTATCAACATTGATGAGCCAACGATATCTCTGAGTTTTCTTGTAAATGATTCTCCTCTCGCAGGTCGCGAAGGTAAATTTGTTACAGGAAGACAGATCAGAGAACGCTTAGAAAAAGAGCTTGAGATAAATGTTGGCCTTAGAGTAGATTTCAATACAGAACCAATTACAGTTTATGGTAGAGGAGAGCTCCATATTTCGATTTTGATTGAAAATATGAGAAGAGAAGGTTTTGAACTTCAAGTCTCACAGCCAAAAGCTATTATAAAGGAAGTAAATGGAGTAAAAATGGAACCTTTTGAAGAAGTTACTATCGATGTCCCTGAAGAATTCCAAGGAGTTGTCATAGAAAAGCTTGGTAAGAGAAGAGGAATAATGAAAGATATGAAAATCAAAGACAATCAAGTCAGAATGATTTTCGAAATACCAACCCGTGGACTTTTGGGATACAGAGGACAATTTGTCGTTGATACAAAAGGTCTTGGAATATTGTGTAGCAGGTTTATCGATTTCAAGGAATTCGCTGGAGATATACAAAAACAAGAATTTGGTTCAATGGTTTCTATGATGACCGGAAAGTCACTCGCCTATTCACTTTGGAATTTACAAGAAAGAGGTATTCTATACATTGATCCTGCAATAGATGTCTATGAAGGTATGATTATTGGAAGCGTTTTGAACGGTGAACAGCTCGATGTAAACCCTACAAAAAACAAAGCATTTTCAAACACACGTTCTTCTGGAAACGATGAAGCTCTTTATCTTGTTCCACCAGAAAAACTCGATATTGAAAAAGGCCTTGAAATAATGCAGGGAGATGAATATCTAGAAGTCACACCAAAAAATGTCAGACTTAGGAAAAAATATCTTACAAAGACAGAGAGATCAAAGGCAGAAAGATCAGATTTAATATAAAAAATACAAAAAATAAAAGAGGGTTTTTGCTTGTCCGAAGAGGACGGAGCAAAAACCCTCTTTTCTTTAGGCAACGAAAAACCGGCGCCTACTTGCACGCCGGTTTCACCTGGTTTTCCGCACCAATTTGGGAGGATTTTTAAACCAGAAATTCCATATTTCTTTGGGATGCATCACCCATCTTTCTTCTCTTGTATCCCAGAATATGAAATAGACTGCATTATTTATCCCGAGCCAGAAGCACAGGTACTTACCACGAAACGATTCGGGGATAGCTTCCTGACGCTTTAGCATCCGGCTTGGCCCATGCTTACCCAAACGCTGAAGTTCTTTGTCTGCGATTTTTTTGTCTGGTTGTATTGCTTGTCCAATCGAATCTAACACCAGAACTATATACTGCCACTTTCTCATAAAACCTCCATAAGAGTTTGTTCTGTGGTTATTTACTCACACCTCGATTCATTAAAATGTTCTTCCTATTACTATATAACCACCACGCATTACTAAAGTCAATACAATCAAAAACACCCACAGAAAGTGGGTGTTTTTGATTAGATTACTCTAAAAAATAAGTTTTTAATTTATCTTCTTGGAGCGCCTCTAAAAGGTCTGTTTTCCAAAGGTTTAGCTTCGTTAACAGTGAGCTTTCTTCCGCCCATGTCTACGCCGTTTAATGATTCGATAGCTTTCATAGCTTCCTCATCATTAGGCATACTTACGAATCCAAAGCCTCTTGATCTGCCGGTCATCTTGTCGATCATAACGACAGCTGACTCAACAGCACCAGCCTTTGAGAAGAAATCTGCCAACTCAGCATCATTTGCTGTGTAAGGAAGATTTCCTACATATAATTTCTTTGCCATTTGTTTTTGCAAAAATCTACTAAATTCGCAGAAACGACCTACTCCCAACGGCTAAGAAACCTTAAACCACGAGAATTGTTACTGCCTAAAGAGTATAGCATACTTCAAGAAAAAAAGCAACCCAGTAGTAGATTTTGTCGTCTGGTTTTAAGAAAAACCCATATAATACAGGGTATCTTAGGATTTGTATAAAATTTAACTTTAAAATGGTGGGCTAAGAATATCAACTTTAATTTGAGGTTTTTAACGACAAAATTCACTACTGGGCAATTTTTTTCCATGTTTTAGTGATTTTGTCAAGCAGGGCTTCATATTTTGATTAGCAATAGACAATATCGGCTTCCCTCTTCTGTCATCCTCGCGAATGCGGGGATCCAGGAATCTAAAGGGTCTGGATTCCAGCCTCCGCTGGAATGACAAACGGGATGGATCCCCGCATTCGCGAGGATGACAAACCAAAGACAATAAAAAAGCCCATCTACTCGCACCACAACCTGTGGTTTGAGTAGATGGGCTGTCGGAAGAACTAAGCCCTAAGAGTCACATGGCTAGTGCCTAGTGACCAGGAACCAATCCCTCACTTTCAAAGACAAGGGCGACATCCCAATAACCAAAATTGTTGTTGCTGCGCCAACCGTATTTTGACACCCAGCGATCACCATTCCAGTTGCCAAAGCGAACACCCATGTTGTAAGGAAGGGCCGAGCACAGGAACTCAGTTCCCCAGAAGTAGACATAAATGGTTTTGCCATCTTTGTCTCTCTTCAGGTTGTCATGTACAAACTCGGGGTGAGCTTCAAAGAAATCACACAGCGTCGCATTGAGTACTGCCCATTTATCCCTCTCAATCTCAACGCAGATTTCAGTACCATCGACCACACCGCCATTGAGCTGACGAACTGATTGACGAACACCGAGTTTCTTGTCATTGACATAGGTGCCATCGGTCCGTTTCTCAACCACCACCCTGCCCTCGCCGATATGCTTATTTATTCTTGCACCGTCAAATGGCAAGGTAGGTTTAGTATCCGAATTAATTTGGGCACGGAAGATTACATCCGCGGAAAATACAATTTGGTCTTTTGCAACAACTTCGTCGCGCAGGAGAAGCTTGAACAGTTTCGAAAACTCCCCCGTTTTGTCCGCATTCAACTTTCGCAGAAGGTCGTGTATCAGACCAAGTAATTCGTCCTTGATCGTCACGAGCTCCGTCAGTATATCCTTGAGCTTAC
>CAJBRS010000062.1 GCA_903958115.1 uncultured bacterium
ATCGCAAAATATGTCGATTCCATCATCGTCGGAATCGAGAAAGACGTAGGGGCAATCGCAAAGGATCCAAAGGTCATCGCAGCCTATCAGGCTATCGAAGACCAGGTCAAGAAGGACATCGAAGCTATCGGGAACACCACCGTCAAGCAGATCGTCGACTTTGAGATCGGTTTCATCAAAAAGGTCTGCCTCGCGATCAAGAAATTCTTCCAGCTGCTCTTCGCAAAGAAGTAAACCAGCCTATTAGGGAGCCATAAATTGGCTAAGAAAAAACTCACCCATCAAATCACACGAGTGATACTATAACCTGTCTCTGTGGCTATCGCTATATCGTCGGCATCACCGCCACCAACAAAAAGTACGAAACCGTCGTAGTAGAAGGCGATGAGGACTTCGAAGAGCACTCCTTCGAAACCCCTGGCTGTTTGATGGACGTATTGCAATGCCCGAAGTGCGGCGCTCTCAAAATGGAAAAGGAATAGAAATGCCAGATACTTGGATTACATCAGATACCCACTAGGGCCATCCTTACCAATAACTCTTCTACTAATTCTAATTATAAGTGGGAGATTTTTATGGCAGGGTTTTTAGTTACATGCGATGGATGTCGAAAGCGGTTTTATGTAAAGAGTAATTCGAGATTAGATAAACCGCTTCATTTTTGCTCTCGAGTATGTTACGGAGATTGGCAGCATATACATAAAACAGGCGAGAATAATTCTAACTTCGGTAAAAAATGGAAAGATGACCCTGAAAAGATTCCCCTTATAGAGGCTCAACGCGAGAGAGCCTTGAGCTTGCTAACTCCTGAACGCCGAGCTATTATAGGAAATCAACACAGAGGGGCTAAGCGTTCACAGGAGACTATTGAAAAGCAGAAAAAGACAGCAACTACGAATGGGTCAAATCTTCCCGGCAGATATTCTCATACAGAGGAAGATAAAATTCGAATTGGAAAGATTTCCGCAGCTAAGTTTAGCGATCCAGATTATCAGAAGAGACTTCCAGCGATCTTAGCAAAGGCGATAGCTACGAAAGCGAAAAATGGTACGGGCGTCAGTTATGAAGAAATGCCGGATTTTCGAATTTATCAAAAAGAATCCAATTGGATAACTAATATGATTTTTTATTTGTCTAAAGAGGACTTCCAACTATTCAAAAAAATTGGATTTTTTCACCCCACAAAGAATAAAAACGGGATTGTACGAGATCATCGGGTAACAAGAAAAACAGGGTTCGTAAACGGAGTTTTTCCTGAAATCCTGCGACACCCTTGTAATTGTAAAATAATTTATTTGAAGGAAAATTCTAAAAAAGGTTGTAGGACTGATGACTTTTCTATCGATGAGCTTTTTATATTAATTCAGAATTACACAGAGGATTGGCGTGAGCAACAAGAGTGCTTACAAAGAATCTTTCAGTACCAACAGGGTGAAAGATGGGCCCGACCTTCTACATATGAAGATCATGCCTTAGTTTGTAAAAAGGAGGACCGGCTAAATGAGTGATACATATATATGGAGTGATACGCATTTCGGCCATTTTTAACATCATTAGATATTGCAATCGCCCCTTCTTGGATGCGGGCGGCAATCCCGACACGGAGAAGATGGACAAGGCTCTCTTTCGCGCTTGGCGAGAAACTATCAAAGGCGACGATACAATCATTCACCTTGGGGATGTATTCTTCAAGTGGTCGAAAGAAAGAATCCAAAACGTCATGCAAAATCTTCCGGGCCACAAGATCCTCATCATGGGGAATCACGACCGCGGCCATTCGCCGGAGTGGTGGCGCGAGG
>CAJBRS010000063.1 GCA_903958115.1 uncultured bacterium
CATTTTTCTTTATAAACTTAGTTTTGAATGCTTTATCTATAGCCTGATATACTTCTGGAAGCATTTTTTCGGCTTCTTTAATTTTGCTTTCTTTAATAAGCTTCTTGATGGCTTTCAAAGAGCTTTCCATCGCGCTCTTTCTGCGGATGTTAAAAATCTTCTTTTTCTTTCCAACTCTTAAAGCTTTCTTTGCTGATGATGTTATTGGCATTTATTGTTTAATTAATTCCTTAAGTAATCTAGAGACACTAAATCACTTCTTGATGGATGTGAGTAAATTACCACAAAAGCGCACAAAATGCAATGTTTTAATTCAGCTTGTCACCCTTTAGCTTTCACTCATGAATTCTGATATCATTATAAACATGATTTCTAAAATTGAAGGTGTTGTCTGGGATAGAAGTGAGAAGTTTCTCGTCGTCGGTGTGGGCGGGATTGGTTTCAAGGTTTTTACAACAACTGAAGGTATTGAGGTATCTGAAAAAGGCAAAGCTATTTCCCTACTAACTCATTTGGTGGTAAAAGAAGACGCACTAGATCTTTATGGTTTTATCGGAAAAGATGAACTTTCTTTTTTTGAAATGCTAATTTCTATTTCTGGTATCGGTCCGAAGACAGCTTTAAACGTTTTGAATATAAGTTCGGTCAGCGCATTGAAAAGAGCGATTTCTTCTGGCGATACGTCTCACTTAATAAAAGTTTCTGGCATTGGAAAAAAGATTGCTGAGAAAATTGTTCTTGAATTAAAAGATAAAGTTGGTCTGCATGGAGAAGATGAAATAAGTTTGAGAGACGAAATAGACGCTGTTGAAGCACTAAAGGCCCTCGGCTATTCTCAGAGGGATGCGCGCGAGGCCCTAAAAGAGGTTGAAAAAAATATTACAAATACCGGAGATAGAATTAAATCGGCCCTTAAGATCCTCGGGAAATAATTTCTAATTAAAAATATATACACTACATAAGCCTTGTCCGGACTTAGGCGAAATGTGGTGTATATATTTTTAATTTAATTTGCATAGTATACCGAGGCGGTATTATTATTTCCCAAGTTTTGGTTTGCGTAAATATTCTGGGTAGCTCTTAGAGCTTTTTGTTGTTCCTCTTTTCCGAACACTCCTCTTCTTGCCATGTCATCGCTGATTCTTCCCCATACAATAAAAACAACAATTATTATAAAGAAGAACTTAAAGAAATCCACGAATCTATCATTGTAACCTTCCATACTATAAATTAATTTAATTTTTGATGGCAGTCGCAAAAGTGTGCGCTTCTCCCACCAACTTTTATCCTTTTAATGATACCTTTACAATCTTTCATCAGACATTTTTCTCCAGCCCTTCTGTACACCTTGTGAGAGTTTTGGTAACCACCTTTTATACCATCTGGGTTTCTGTAATCTGACATAGAGTCCCCGCCGACACTGATTGATTGCTTGAGTATTTTTATAACATTTTTAAAAAGAGATTTCAAACTATTTTCGTCAATATTTTTGACTTTTGTTTCCGGGTGAATGCCAGAAGCCCAAAGA
>CAJBRS010000064.1 GCA_903958115.1 uncultured bacterium
AGAAGCATGCAGAGATCCACAGCTCTATCCCACTGTCATCCAACATGGGCTACCTCATCGACGAGCGCCTGTGGTACCCCGGAGACGCCTTCACCGACCCCAAGCTCGCGGTCGAAATATTAGCGCTCCCGGTCTCGGGCCCGTGGATGAAAATAAGCGAAGCAATAGACTACGCGCTCCACCTCAACCCCAAAAAAGCCTTCCCCGTCCACGACGCCACCCGCTTCGGCACCACCCACACCCTCCCCGCCAAGATCCTCGACCCGAAAGGCATAGAGTTTGTCGTGATGGTGGAAGGGGATAGTAAGGAATTCTAGGTTTTGTGTCTTTTTGTGGCCCAAGATGATAGGTAGCAACCATCGTGCTCATTCATAAATATGGTGACTTTCCCCATTACCCTTGTTAGACCTAAAAGACTTAGTGCAATAGCGCCAAAGACAACGCCGGCTAAGTATATAAATATCTCCTGCCTAGGGACTATATACTAGTCAAAATTTAAACCTCTTTCCAGTGTTATTAGCATGACCTAAATAGACTGAGATGGTGTGCGGTTACCTCTCAATAAATTATTAAGGTGGTCGATGGAATTAAAGGCATTAGAGGGTTTCAAGCCAAGCACTATAGCCATTATTTGCTCTGTGAGCCTAACAAATAACCTGAGCTCTTCAATCTCTACGTCGTCAGGTTTTTTGCCAAAGTGAGCTAGTCTGTTTCTTGCTTTTGTTATTCGTTTTATTTCTCTACGTGCACTATCGTCCACAGAAATGAGTAGATACTTATTTAGCATAAAAGCAACCTTCTTTTCTCCGCTCGTTTGCTCAATACTTACATGGTCAAGCCATTCTTTATTGTTTAAAGCGAACAAATGTTCCCATATTGTCCAACATAGTAGAAATGCGGGTTCTATATCTGATTGAGAAATAGCTTGTCTAAATAAGAAAATAAAATAACCATCATCGTAGGTCTTTTTCCATTCTTCCGAGGCAATCGTTGAAATAACTTCGTTTATTGTGTACTCCAAGCCTAGGTCAACGTAATCGTACTTGTAACTTAGTTTTCCTTGAACTTCTTTCTCGGTCAATAACTCCCCAGTTTCTTGATGTCGATAACGCACGACCCCATGAGCAGACAGGTGAAATTGACCGCCATAGACATGCTCTCTTGGATCGCGTCTAATTGGATATTTTTCTTCTTCTGGTTTAAGGGCAAATACATTTCTTCCGGTAAAAAGAGTTAAAAATAGTAGAACGTCCTGTAATCTCTTATACCCTCCGTTCTTCTCCCAAGGTAAAACAGGTTCGCCTTCTATTTCTGGAAGTTCGACTATCCCTGTCTGTTGATGTGTACCCGTGGTTGGAACTATTGGAAATTCACCACCGGAGACCGTTATCCTGTGGGCTAATCGGGAATAAGCTTAGTCATAATTGTCTACACGAGTGAATTTATAATTGCAAATTTTCATCTCCGGAATGCTATCTGGAAACTCCAAATTGTAGACTTTTAACGTTGTCATATACTAGTTTACTCTAAAGAAGTATGATGTGGGTTATGGACAATAAGGCAAAAGAATACCTCACTTCCCTAGATACTCTACCTTACCAAAAAATCAGCGATTACGAAGTGGCGCAAGGCATTAGTGGTGCGATTGGAAATCCAGAGGAAAAGCCTAAAGGTGAAGTTTTATTTGATATTCTGGCTTTTGAATTTTATCCGAGACACGAAGGTGGCGTGTCTGATTGGGGAACATATTTCGGCTCAAAAATGAGCTTTCGTAAGGACGAAAATAGTAATGAGGTTATTGAGTTTCCAAGTCTGTCTCAAGTTAGTGCTGTGATGGTTGAATACTGGTCAAAAAGAGCGAAGGAAGTTAAGCACCCCATCTTGGTCGAAAGATACGCCGATTTGGCGTATGACTTTTCAGAATATGTTGCAAAACCCAAA
>CAJBRS010000065.1 GCA_903958115.1 uncultured bacterium
AGCAAGGTAATTGGGTCGAATTAATATTTTTAAAAAATAAAAAATATGAATAAAGCAGCAATCGTAGACGCCGTTCAGCAAGTTCTCGGAGGAACAAAGGTTCAAGCAGAACAAGCTGTCGACACTGTAGTTGATTCAATTGTTAATTCATTGAAGAAGGGCGAGGAAGTTTCAATCGCTGGATTGGGTATCTTTTCAGCAAAACAGCGCGCAGCAAGAACAGCTCGAAATCCTCGAACTGGTGAAGCTATCAAGGTAGCAGCTATGCGAGTTCCAAAGTTCCGCGCAGCTAAAGCTTTGAAGGAGGCAGTTAAATAATCTCTTTTCTCTAGAGAAAAAACAAAAAATCGCCAGCAATGGCGATTTTTTGTTTGGGTATTTAATTAGATGTGGGGAATCGGTCACAAGATAACAAAAAGCTCAACATTTTATTGTTGAGCTTTTTGTTATCTTGTGCGGGATGGGGGAATCGAACTCCCGACCACAGTTTGGAAAACTGTCGTTTTACCACTAAACTAATCCCGCAACGTTCCACACTATACCAAAAGTCATCGTCGCCCGCAATTTTTTATATTTATTGTTATAATTAATCACCCATGACGAATCTTTCCCATTCGATAGTAGCAAAAATAGGGACTATCCTTTTTGGCATCTATTCTATGCTTGGTTGGAACATTCACTACCAATCCCCCCTCGGAATACAGGCGCCACCCACAGAAATTGTTGCCAGTTCAACTCCTCCCACAGTAAAAAAAGAAGACAAACCAACCATAGCCAGAAACACTACCCAGTTACCATATTTAAAAATAATTGCGCCAGAATTTAAGCAGCTCCCAGTTAAAGAGATAAAGAATTTAACTACAACACCCACCCCTCAACCAGTAACCACTCCCCCACTCACAACAAACCAAAACAACGACTTCGTTGTAAACATCTTCTGTACAATAAGAAACGGCAACACAATAGAATATGTAACTGGTAGTGGCGCCATAATCGATCCCAAAGGGGTAATTATTACCAATTCTCACGTTGCCCAGTATGTTCTACTCGCCGATTATCTGAACGATAGCAATCGTAACTGTGTGGCCAGAACAGGTTCACCAGCAAAAAATACCTACAATATAAAAGTAATGTATATTTCCTCAGCTTGGATTAAAAACAACATTAAAACCATCTCTGAAGCCGCACCGCAAGGTACAGGCCAGTCAGACTATGCTTTCCTATACATAACAGGCTACTCTGACAAGACACAACCATCAAGCTATCCTTATATGAGCATTTCTACTGATAATCTAAACGTTGGCGACCAGCTAAAGGTCTACGGATACCCAGCGGGAGCAGCCAGCGGAAACTATGTCAAAAATAGCCTTAGCAAAGTAACAGATACAACGACCGTAAGTAATATATATGACTTTTCTGGAGATTCAACAACCGATCTTATTATTGCCCACTCAGACACCATAGCTGAAAGAGGCTCCTCAGGTGGCCCTATTATAGAGAATAATTCTATCCAAGGAATTATCACCACTTCCCTTCAGGATGGCAGTGGAGGCAAGAGTTTTAGCGCAATAACAGGAGAATACATAAATAGAGACCTGCAAAATGAAGCTGGGGTTAGTTTAAGCTCTTTGTTAATTGGAGATTTAAACAAAAAAAGCGCTTCTTTTGAAAATTCAACAGGATTTTCACTTGCTAGAGACCTGATTTCGAACAACCCTTAAGACCTCTTCATAATTGTCCTTTAGAGATAGCTTGTTTCTCTTCTTATACAAGCAAACAGTGCATTCGTTTGTAAGTATGGTGTCTTTCCCCTCTTTTTCTATCACTATAGGCCTCATTAGACCCCCACAAGAGGCTTTCCTGTCCCCTGGATATATATCAACATGCTTACTCCAAAGACACTGGGGACAGTGGTTTGTGTAACCATCGCCAATAACAAACAGGCCACATTTTTCACAGGTGAAATCCTCTCTATTTCTTTTGAATTTTTCAGACATAATACCGAAGAGACTAATTCTTGTCGGAGTGCCGGGATTCGAACCCGGAGTCGCCTGTTCCCAAAACAGGAATGTTAGCCGTTACACCACACTCCGCCGATTAAAAATACCTAAAGAGTTTAGCATTAAATAATAAGATCGTCCATAAAATAGAGATCAAACCTGTCACTTCCCTTTTCCAAATATATTGTTATCAAGTCAAACTGCCACTCCGATTCTATGGATAATTTAGATTCTATTAAATATGACTGCATTGCCCTTTTTAGGCGTCTAACCTTCCAGGGATGAACATTGTCTTCTGGCCTAAAATAGTTACCTGTTTCATGATTAACAAACCTCAATGTTTCACGTGTTACAGTTTTGACCTCCACAAAATGAATAACACCATCTTTTTTTGTGATTATATCTATTTCTCCCCATTTTTTTAAATAGTTACGATCTATCAACTCATAACCCCTATTTAGCAAATAATTTGTAGCAATATCCTCTCCGCGTTTTCCAACATCATTTTGTTTCATGATTAACAAAATTAGACTAATAAAATAAGCCATCTATTGTGTTACACGTGAAACATATTAAAAGACCCTTTAAAAATCAAAGACATGTCCTTTATACACATATCCCCAGAGTTATCCACAGTTGTACCCGTTTTTATGGCTAAGATACGTAAAACAGTCTATCAGACAGAACATGAAGAAAACTTAAAAATGTCCTCAAATACTTATTAGATTTCTACAAAAGATACCCGGAATCAGGTTTTAAAGGGTCTGTGGGGGGGGGAGTATTTATGTCCTACTGTCTTAAACACACATGGACCACCACATGGGCAAAAAAAAGAAAATCTGCCGTCTCGCAGATTCACAGCCGATATTTTAGTTATCTGACCAAAACACTCTAAATAATAGCAAACTTTAAAGTGCGGGTAGGGAGAATCGAACTCCCGTCTCGTCCTTGGCAAGGACGTGTTCTACCACTAAACCATACCCGCAATGTTTAAAAATAATAGCATAATTAAATAAAAAAAGGTATTATTCTTTTGTTGCGCCCGTAGCTCAATGGATAGAGCACTTGTCTTCGGAACAAGGGGTTGTGGGTTCGAGTCCTGCCGGGCGCACCATTTTTAACACTTTTTCGCCTCACAATGGTAAAAAAACTCCAAAATCCTAAGGATTTTGATATTCCAATAGAAGTTTCACGAATAACCGATACCTTAGAAAAGGCCGGTTTTGAAGCATATTTAGTTGGAGGGTGTGTAAGAGATCTTTTATTGGGAGTACCCCCCAAAGACTGGGACGTGACTACAAATGCGACTCCTGAGCAAATAATCTCCTTGTTTCCAAAAACCTTCTACGAGAACACCTTTGGAACAGTTGGGGTCGTAAATGAAGAGAAAGAAACCCCTAAAAACCTAGGAATCATCGAGGTTACGCCGTTTAGACTAGAAACTAGATACTTAGACAACAGACACCCCGATTCTGTAGCTTTCAGTACAAAAATTGAAGATGATTTACTAAGGAGAGACTTCACTATTAACGCCTTAGCCTTTAATGAATCAAAAGGACAATTAGTTGACCTGTATAAAGGACAGGACGACTTAGAGAGGGGAATAATAAGGGCCGTAGGTGACCCCGAGCAAAGATTTAAAGAGGATGCTCTTAGAATACTTCGAGCTGTCAGATTTTCATCCCAATTAGGTTTCATGATTAACAATGAGACAGAAAAAGCCCTGTTGTTGCACGTGAAACTTCTAAAAAACATTTCAAAAGAACGAATAAGAGATGAATTTATCAAGATTTTGGAGTCAAAAAGCCCAATGATTGGCCTTAGTTTAGCTCAAAGACTAGGAATGCTGGAATTTATATGCCCAGATCTAGAAAAGGGGATCGGGGTTAAACAAAATCAAGCTCACGCTTTTGAAGTTTGGGAACACCTATTAAGGACAGTCCAGTGTGCGGCGGACAAAAATTTTTCGCTAGAAATTCGCACAGCGGCGTTATTCCACGATATCGCAAAACCCCACACCAAACGTTATGACAATCAAAAGAAACTAATAACATTTTATGGTCATGACGTTATTGGTTCAAAAATTGCAAAAAAACTTTAGAGGATCTAAAGTTCCCCAAGAAATTTATTGAGAAAGTAGAAAAGTTAGTACGTTGGCACATGTTTTTTTCCGACACAGAACAAATTACTTTATCAGCTGTTCGTAGATTAATCGTAAACGTTGGAAAAGAAAACATCTGGGATTTAATGGATCTAAGGCTGTGCGACAGAGTGGGGACGGGCAGGCCAAAAGAGAGTCCTTATAGACTAAGAAAATATCACGCGATGATAGAAGAAGCTACCAGAGACCCTCTAACAGTTGGAATGTTAAAAATAGATGGAAGAGGAGTATCAAAAGCTGCTAATATCAATCCTGGGCCTAAAATAGGCCATATTTTACACGCTTTATTAGAAGAGGTGTTGGAAAATCCTTCTTTAAACAACGAAGCTTATCTAGAAAAAAGAGCTGCTGAACTTGCCAAATTAGATGAAGAAGAACTAGAAAATCTTGGCAAAAAAGGTAAAGAAGCCAAAGAAAAG
>CAJBRS010000066.1 GCA_903958115.1 uncultured bacterium
ATATCTGATCTTCTTCGCCTTCCTTTTCCCCTTCCGGTATTTTTACCTTGATATTAACGCTACCATCGTCATTAATATTTATCTCCTCAACCCATTTCTTAACAATGTGCTGCCTTAATTCAAAGATGCCTTGTTGAGTCTCTTTCTGTAAATCTGACAAATTCTTTCGAGCTCCTTTTCTATGGCATCCATATTTTCAATACCCTCCAATTCCCTCTTTTTGATTACTATCTGATCCTCAATGCTTTTTTCTCGTAAATCAAACTCCCCAATTTTAATTTTCAGATCTTCTTTTGAAAAACCTGCATCAGAATACAGCTCGAATAGTCTGCTCTTTTTCATTTTCAACTCTTTTCTTTCTACCAATAATTCTTCATAGATTTTCTGGTTAGATATTTTTTCGCTTTCTCTTTTCTTTTTAGTAAGCGCGAGGTTATTGTTTATTCTGTCCTTATCCCTTATCAATTCAGATACATAAACCCAAACTGCATTATCTAATTTTTGGGCTGACATTGTCCTTGCTCTGCAATCGGGTTCATTAAAACTTGCCGTATTCGCTTGAGGACATCTGTAAAGAAAGAAATCCTTGTCTCTTCTGCTGTCGCGCTGATTCTTGCCTCCGTAAAGCCTATGGCACCTGACACACCTAACCAAACCCGTGCATAAAAATTGATACATAGATTTTCTGGCTCGGCGTTTTGCCCTTCTTAACAAAATCGCCTGAACCCTATTAAAAGTAATTTCGTCTATTATCGTAGGAACTTTTATAAGTTTCCAATCCGCTCTTGGATTTCTGCATCTCCCAGTAAATCTGTGCTTTCTTATTTTACTAATATGAAACTTCGCAACGCAAGGAGAAGACTTCCCAAAATAATGATTGCCAATATATGTTTCCCTTCTTAAGATTCTGCTTACAGTTGAACAGAAGAAAAAATTTGGTTCTCCGGTTTTGTTCTTGCCTCTTGTTTTTATTCCTTTTGTTTTCAGCCTCTTGGTAACCAAAAATATACTTTCTAATTCCAAATACCATTTGAATATATTTTTAATCATTCTTGCCTCTTTCTCGTTGACTTTGAAATACGCATCAGTCCCCTTTTCTTTGTCTCTTTTTACATGGTCATAGCCGTAAGGTGGATAACAACCAATCAATTTTCCTTCGGACATTCTTCTATCTCTACCAGAAATAAATCTCCTTTTAATCCTAGCTCTTTCCATTTCATCTATCGCACCTTCTATAACACCCATAAATTTTCCCATTTCCGAATCCTCTCGTTCTTTTCCCATTATTTCTACTGCTATGCCAAGCTCTTTAAATTCGTCCCTTAAAATCAGTGACAGCTTAAGATCTCTGGCCAATCTATCGCTTGCCCAAACTCCAACTACGTCAAATAGCTTCTTCTGTGCGTCTTTCCTCAACTCCCAAAGCCCAGCCCTATCTGGATCCGCGCCAGAACCCGGATTATCTTCATAAACCTTAACCACATCGGTTTTGTTATAAACCTTATATAAGTCCTTCAGTTGATTCCCAATCGTTTCAGCTTTTTCTTGGTTGTCTGTTGAAACCCTGCAATAGAGGGCAATTCTTCTCATATATTAAACTAAAACTTTTTTATTTTGCCACCTTAATAAATAACCTGACTTTTTTCTGCGACCTTTGTCTTTTGCGCCGTTGGGTCTCCCCAATGACTTACCGTCTGCCATTGCTCTTTGAAGACCGGCTTTTGTCCTTTCAGAAATTCGCTGTCGCTCTTGTTGAGCAACCCAAGACATAATGGCGATTAACAACTTGCCCATTCCTTGATCAGATGTATCCAACCAACTTTCCTGCAAGGACTTTAGCGCAACACCACTATTTCCTAATTTTTCTAAATAACCCAACGTGTTGCTA
>CAJBRS010000067.1 GCA_903958115.1 uncultured bacterium
AAAGAATTCTGACTTCCAGGTACGTTTTTTTAGTACGACTTTTTCGACTACGACAATATTAGGTTCTTGCTTGGGGCGAAGATCGAGGGTGTTGCTCATATGTCCTCTATTGTAACATTATTTTATGTTTTTTTTACTATTTTTTTATCCCCAACCTTAAGATATCTACCAAGCTATCTTGTAGTTTCTTTATAGCGTCCAAGTCATAAACAGAAACAGTCAAAATATCCTTCTTTAGCTTCTTAATTTTCTTCAATTGTTCCGCTAACTTTTCTGGAGTGACGACGTCTGTCTTTGTGAGAATAATAACCTCTTGTTTTTCTAGTAATTCTTTATTGAAACTCCCTAATTCTTTTCTGACAACCTCATAATCACGAACGACATCATCAGACTCAAGCGAGATACAATGAAAAAGAATTTTAGTGCGTTTGATATGTCGAAGAAATTTATGACCTAATCCTTTACCTTCAGACGCTCCTTCAATAAGCCCTGGAATATCAGCCAAAATAAAACCGTATAGATCTCCGAGATTCGGCTCGATAGTAGTAAACTGATAACTACCGATTTTTGCTTCAGCTTTTGTCAGAGCATTTAATAAACTCGACTTGCCAGCATTAGGTAGACCAATGAGTCCAGCATCAACAACCAACTCCACTTCAATATAAAAATCTGCTTCTTCTCCTGGCTTACCCGGAGTAGATTCTTTTGGACTAGTGTTAGTGGAAGCTTTGAAATATTCGTTACCAAGTCCGCCGTTACCACCTTTTAAGATTAGAGCTGTCTGATCTCTCGCGAGCAACGAAACACTTCGATCGGTAGCAGTATTTTTTACAACGGAGCCAACAGGGACATCGATGTAAAGATCTTCCCCATCTCCACCATGACAACTATTGCGACCGCCCGGCTCACCATCTTCTGCTATAAAATCTTTTTTGTTTCGATATTGAGCAAGCTTATTTAAATCGCTTACAGCACGAACATACACATCACCACCCTTGCCACCATTACCACCAGATGCACCGGCCCATTCCTTCCCTTTCTCGTGGCGCCAACGAACAACACCATCACCGCCGTGACCAGCTTTAATAAAAATATTTAATTCATCGATGAATGCCATTTTTTTTATTTTTAATTAACTAGAAATTAAGAGCTTGCGTATAGGTACTTAGAAACTGAGGAATAACAAAAATTAATCCGATAAGTGGTACAACAAAAAGCACCACAGTAATAATAAGTGTCCACATAAAATACTTACGCATCTTTTCTACAGAAGCATAAATCTTGTCTATTTTTTCCTCTTGTATGGCTAATTGTTTGGTTAAATCTTCCATAAAAGCCATTATAGCATACTACCTACTTAAAAAATTCTCGACGAATTTTCAGCACATCTCTAGAAAACTCAACCTCCTGCTCGCGGCGTGGATATGGCATCGTGATGTCGTAAGTCCCAGCAACACCATGGTTTTTTATTAAAATAACTTTTTCAGATAGAGATACGGCTTCTTCAATAAGATGGGAGACCATAACAATTGTTTTCTTTGTCTCTCTCCATAGCTTAATTATGTCGTCGTGAAGTTCGGCTGTTGTCTTTGGATCAAGAGCGGAAAAAGGCTCATCGAGAAGGAGAACTTCTGGCTCAATAGCCAAAGCTCTCGCAATACCGACACGTTGTTTCTGTCCACCAGAAAGTTCTGATGGCAACTTAAGTAAGTGATCTTGAAGCCCAAGCATATTTGAATATTTACTTACCTGCTTAGCTACTTCATGTTCATCTGCACCACGAGCTCGAAGTCCCAAAGCAATGTTGTCATAAACTGTAAGCCAAGGGAAAAGAGCGGCTCCTTGAAAAGCCAACGAAACAATTTCTGGCTTTGTAATTTTTCCAGAAGATGGTTCTTCTAACCCAGCAATTAATTTCAAGATTGTTGACTTGCCAGACCCAGAAGCACCTATCAACGAAACAAACTCGCCGGATGCAACAGAGAAGCTCACATCAATGAGAGCAACATCTTTCAAAGAGTAATCTTTCGAAACTCCAGAAAACAATATTTGATTATTCGAATCTAAATTTTTGAGCATAATGTAATAATTTTTGCCAAACAAAGAAGTTAAGAAAAGCGATAGCTAATATCATCACAAAAATGGCCACGATAAAGAGATCGTTCTGACCAGAGGCGGAAGCACCCACGAGTACACTTCCCATTCCAAAAAGATCTTCTGCTTTAGTACCTCCTGGAATATAAGTATGAAGCACTTCAGCCACAATGATAATGTTCCATGCCTGTGCTACTGCCAAGATCGAACCGGTTACAATCTGAGGAAAGACCGCTGGCAATGTAACCTTTTTAAAATATTGCCAACCACTAATCTTAAAAACGGAAGCAGCTTGCTTGATGTCTTGAGGAATAATTTTCAATCCTCCGACCAAAGTAAAGACAATGTTCCAGAGCATGGCAATAAACAGGATAAAAATAGCCGCAGCATTTAAAAAACCGCCCCGGACGAAGAAGATAATAAAAATTGGAAAGAAAGCGAGGGTTGGTACTGATTCCAAAATATCGAAAATCGGTAGAAATATTTTTTCTGCAACAGGGCCACTAGTAGCCAACAAAGCCAGAGGAAGGGCTACAGCAAGGGACAAAACGTAGGCGATAAAAATACGACTGACAGTATAAAACAGAGCCATAAAAATATCCGACAAAGAAACTGGTAGGCTGACAGAAAACCCAGTATGCGATAGTAACTTAACTACAAAGAAAAGTACGACTACATACAGAAGAGGATACAAAAGCAAAGAATAGAATTTTTGCCAAGCAGAAACAGGATACACAAAGAAAGGTCTGTGGTGAGAATGAACAATGTGCTTCTTAATCATGCACTATAATTGTAGCACAAAGCTAAATTAAACTAGATCCCGTCATACTCTCTGGTTTTTTGATATCAAACAATTGCAAAATAGTAGGAGCAATATCAGCTAAAGTTCCACCATCTTTAAGATGATGATTAGCAGTCAAAATAGCTGGAACAGGACTTAGGGTGTGAGCGGTGTGAGCCTCCCCGGTCTCTGGATCAATATTCACCTCAGCATTTCCATGATCAGCTGTAATGAAAGCTGCGCCACCTCTTTCTGTAAGAGCATCGATAACGCGTCCTAATTGTTTATCCACCTCCTCAACAGCTTCGATAATAGCTGGAACGTTTGCGGTGTGCCCCACCATGTCCGGATTAGCAAAATTAATAAAAATAAAATTTACACCGGAAACAACTTGCTCTATAGCACGATCAGCAATCCCCTCTGCTCTCATTTTAGGAGCTAAGTCATGAGTGGGTACATCTTTTCTACTAGGCAACATAATATGTTCTTCTCGAAGATGTGGCACTTCGTTACCACCATTCAAAAAATAAGTGGCATGAGGAAACTTTTCTGTCTCAGCAATATGAACTTGGCTGAGCCCAGACTTTGAAATTTCGGCTGCGAGGGTTGTTTCAATGTCAGTCTTTGGAAAAGCCACGAGAGCCCCAGAATTATTTCCATATTCTGTCATCGTAACAAGCAGAACATTTCTATCAGAATATTTCTCAGCAATTTTGCTGGTGAGCATCCGTGCTCTATCTGGACGAAAATTATATACAAAAACACCATCGTTATCTTTTAATCGATAATCTTTTCCAGTATCGTCCACGAAGACAATGGGTTCCAACATTTCATCCTTTTCTCCCAAAGAGTACAGCTTGCGAACAGTGTCCGAAGGTTTCTGACCTTTCACTGCCTTACCGGCGCCAAGCCACATAGCATCTTCTGCTTTTTTAAAACGATCCCAATTATTATCACGATCCATCGCAAAAAATCTTCCGGTAGCTGTAGCTATGTATCCAATACCAACCTCCCTGATCACACCTTCAAGCTCTTCTAGAAAATCAGCAGCACTTTGAGGAGCAGTATCTCTCCCATCCAAAAAAGCGTGAATAGCAATATTTTTTATTCCCTGCTCCTTAGCCGCTCGAAGAAAAGCAAAGAGATGTTCACTATGAGCATGAACTCCCCCGTTCCCTAGTAAACCTTTGATGTGTAGAGTGGAACCATGCTTTTTTACATGATTAAACAATTCTCTAAAAGCCATATTGCTGGTGAATTGATTACCATCAATCGATTTTTGTATACGCACCAAATCCGTATCAATAATTTTTCCAGCGCCGATGGTCGTGTGTCCTATTTCGCTATTTCCCATTTGACCTTCAGGTAGACCAACAGCCTTTCCAGATGCTTCTAATAGAGTGTGAGGATATTTCTCCCACAACGAATCAAAATAAGGCGTTTTCGCAGAGGCGATAGCATTATTTTTTACATCCTGACGGTATCCCCAACCATCTAAGACAATGAGAGCGATTTGTTTATGTTGATCTCCCATTCTCCTACAACATCTTGTCTGCTAGTAGTGCCATCAACTTCACGGCGTTTTGTTGAGCTTCTTTGTTGTTCTTGCTACCTACAAAAGTTTTCCACTGTGCTGTGACAGCATCATCCTTGATCTGAAGGACATCGTTCTCAAGCTTCACTCTATTATCAAAAGATACTGTACCTTGAGTATTTAGTACTGTATCGATAAATTCCTTTAGGAACTGTGCCACTTGTAGACGACTGTTGAAACTGGAGCTGGCCTGTTCTGTGTCTGCGTTCTGTTGCTTTAGGTTTTGAACATACTGCACGCTAAAGTAAAGGTTACCTCCTAGCAAGATCACTAGAAGAAGACTGGTAAAGATGTTTGCCCTGTTTAATCCTGATTCAAATGACATGATAATTAATTTTAATGGTTAATGTTAACTGGTTGATAATATT
>CAJBRS010000068.1 GCA_903958115.1 uncultured bacterium
CATTTAGAAAAAGAAGGGACTTTAGTACTAGTTATTGTAAAAGAATTAAATGATTCTATAGAAGAAATTTTATCTGAAGAGGTTAAAAAAGAAAAAATTAAAGTTTGTTTTAAGGAAAAAACAAAAAGCTACTCTATCTATCATTTAAAGTTCAGCGAAATAATAACCACTGAAATTGAACCTTATTACTCAAATGAATTTATATACAATATCGATAAAACTTCTTACAAAATTAAAACTTCCGATTCTCTTCAGGAATTCAACGCTCCCCATTTTATCACCGAATTAATCTCTGAATTAATCTCCAAATATTCAAAAAAAGAAAAAGTAACCCTCTTAAATCCAGGTCAGGGATTTTTGCCCCTTGCTGTTTTAAATTTTCTGTTCCCAAAAGAGATTATTCTTTCATCAAGAGATTTGCTTTCTCTTAAAATATGTAAAGAAAATTTAATTTTAAATAATTTTTCAGGCATCTTTTTAGATAATTCAGACTTTCCTCAAAGCAAAGGAGACTTGTTAATCTGGAGTTTACACGACGAGGGCACAAAAGAAATCTTAGAAAAACTTTTAGTATTGAGGAAAAATTTTAAAAAAATAATTTTGGGTGGAAGAATCCAAGTGATAAATAGGACAACTCAAAATTTAAAAATTGAGCCAAAAAAAGAAATTCGAGGAAAATATTGCGTTGTTGAGCTTTAAATCAATTCTCCGACGTAATCTATATCGGCACGAAGCAAAACATTTATAAAGCCCTCATTCACCCTAATAATACTAAAATGATAACTTTGGAGTATAATTCCAAAGCTTCAATTATTTTTATTGAAGCTAGAATGAGTGCCTTATGTTTTATAGGGTATGATGTTGGCCAATCGAGTTTTTAAAATATATATACGTCAATTTCTAGTGGTTTTATAGTTGGAACATTAATTATGAGTGATTAATTTGTCAACTAGATAAAAATAAGTAAAATTATTTTTATTGGATAGATCTTGTTTATTTAACGTGATTAAGACCTTTCTTACGTTAAAGCTTAGATAAGGATTATTAAATAAGTTTAATTCCAGTTTATCCTGCTGGAGGTTGCGGCTATTTGGTTCGAGATAAGGCATGCAAGTCTGACGATAAGTCGGCGTACTGCTCAGCAACACGTAGTTAATCTGCCCTTGAGTCAGGGATATCCTCGGGAAACTGAGGTTAATACCTGATAGAAGTTCTTCTCTGGAAAGAAAGTACTTTCAAATTCGCGCTCAAGGATGAGACTGCGGCTGATTAGCTAGTTGGCGGGGTAAAGGCCCACCAAGGCGATGATCAGTAAGGGCCCTTAGCGGGGGTGCCCTGAGAGGGAGTCTGAGACACTACTCCCAGCTCTACGGAGTGCAGCAGCTATGAATCTTCTGCAATGCGCGCAAGCGTGACAGAGCGAGCCAAAGTGTTTATCTTTTTGATAAACTTTTGCCAGCTGTAAAAAGGCTGGCGAATAAGGACTGGGTAAGATCGGTGCCAGCCGCCGCGGTAATCCCGACAGTCCAAGTCGCAACCAACATTATTGGGTCTAAAACATCCGTAGCTTGCTTGATAAGTCTCTCGTGAAATTTCACATCTTAAATGTGAAGCGCGCGAGAGGTACTATTGAGCTAGAGACCGGTAGGTGTAAGAAGTACGTTCAAGGTAGTAGTAAAATACGTTAATCTTGAATGGACTCACAATTAGCGAAGGCATCTTACAAGGACGGATCTGACAGTGAGGGATGAAGGCCAAGGGCGCAAAAGGGATTAGATACCCCTGTAGTCTTGGCAGTAAACACTGCTCACTAAACATCGGGGCCTCTTCGGGAGGTTTCGGTGCTGCAGCGAAGGCGAAGAGTGAGCTACCTGGGAAGTATAGTCGCAAGATCGAAACTTAAAGGAATAGGCGGGGAGACACTACAACGAGTGACGCGTGCGGTTCAATTAGATTCTACACCGTGAACCTCACCAGGAGCGACAGCAGGATGAAGGTCAGTCTGAAGGGCTTACCTGACACGCTGAGCGGAGATGCATGGCCGACGTCAGCCTGTGCAGTGATGTGACCGGTTAAATCCGGTAACAGGCGAGACCCGTGTGTATAATTACTATCGAAAGAAGAACATTATACAGACTGCCTTGGTAACAAGGAGGAAGGTACGGGCTACGTTAGGTGAGTACGTCCCTAATCCCCTGGGCTACACGCGCGCGGCAATGGCAGATTCAATGGGCTGCGACACCGAAAGGTGAAGCTAATCCCCTAGCATCTGTCTCAGTCCAGATTGAGGGTTGCAACCCACCCTCATGACGCTGGAATTCGTAGTAATCGTTCGTTAGCAACAAACGGTGAATATGTCCCTGTCTCTTGCACTCACCGCCCGTCAAACCAACCGAGTTTTGCAGAGTTGAAGTCTGTATAGAAAGAAATTTTGTAAGACAAGGTAGGTTAAGTCGTCACAAGGTATCTGTAGGGGAACCTGCAGATGGATCACCTCCTAAAAATTAAAGAGTAAAATTTTTAATAAATATACCTTAGAAAAGAATGAGTATTTATAATTAAACGCAATGAAAATTGGTCAACTAGCTTCATTAAAATTTTTAGTTTGTAAACAAAGAAATATTGTTTGCAAAAGTTTCAGTGCAAGAGAAACGATTACTTGCACAGAAAAACTGGGCCTGTAGTCTAGTAGTAAAATGCTTGCCTTGCACGCAGGAGTCTCGGGTGCGATTCCCGACAGGTCCATTTTCCGAGGAGGAAATAAATCACAAATCATATTCACCTAAAAAATGAAATTCGAAGAAAACGAATTAAAAAAATAACAAATCGAATGATGAGCTTCGCGATCTTGAATCGCGGAAGGAGTTGGAGAGTTTATACTCAATGAAGACAGAACTTATAGATCAGTTTTGTTTCCCACAATATAATATATGTGGTTAAAGAAAGATTGATTCTACTATTAATACTGTTAGACGGATAGCTAGGCTTGAATAGCGACGAAGGACGTGGCAAGCTGCGATAAGCTTGGGCGAGCTGCATGCGAGCGTTGAACCCAAGATCTCCGAATGTGAAACATGTTTTTACATTCCGCAAGGAAAGTTAACGCCGGGAATTGAAACATCTTAGTACCGGCAGGAAAAGAAAACAAATAAGTGATTCCCCTAGTAGCAGCGAGCGAAAAGGGAGTAGGGCAAGCCGAATCTTTGTTCGAAAGAGCGTAAGAGATGTGGTGAGGTTTGAGGCTAAGTCGACGAGTCAAATTTCTCTGGAATGAGAAACCTTAGAGGGTGATAGTCCCATAGGCGTAGTCGATATGTCGTACCTTAAAAGAGTAGGGCTTCCCGGATTGGAGGTCTGAATACAGGAGAATTAACTCCTAACCCTAAATATTTATTCAAGTCCGATAGAGAACTAGTACCGCGAGGGAAAGCTGAAAAGTACTCTCACAAGAGGGTTAAAAGACTTGAAATCTAACAGTTACAAATTTGTTACTGCCCTACGGGGTTGTAACGTACGTTTGGGAAAACGGGCCGGGGAGTTTATTTTTGTGGCAAGGTTAATTAAATGAAGCCGAAGCGAAAGCGAGTATGA
Organism: uncultured bacterium; assembly: GCA_903958115.1. Taxonomy (GTDB): domain Bacteria; phylum Patescibacteriota; class Minisyncoccia; order Phycocordibacterales; family CAWITU01; genus CAJBRS01. The sequence continues at coordinate 3,592 of CAJBRS010000068.1, forward strand.
AAATGCGTTAGTCACTGAGATAAGACCTGAAGCCAGATGATCTATTCCTGAGCAGGATGAAGTTTTTCGAAAGAGAAATGGAGGTCCGAACCGGTGTTGTGTACATGCACTTGGATGACTTGGGATTAGGGGTGAAAAGCCACTCGAATCTGGCCATGGCTGGTTCCTGTTGAAATATGCCAGGGTATAGTTGCGTATAGTTTGTTAGCGAGGTAAAGTACGGATAAGTCTTGCAGAGGCTAATGCCTACGGGGAATTTTCCAACTCAGAACTTGCTAACTGCGGACTACAAGAATCAGCTTGAGTATGTA
>CAJBRS010000069.1 GCA_903958115.1 uncultured bacterium
AGTCCACTCAATATCTAGGGCTTTTTCTAGAGACCAGTCTTTGTTGGAGGATGTGTTTGGCGAAAGTTTCACCTTCTCAAAACAGTTATTGATACTGGTACAAGAAGGGAGATTAAATTGTTTACTAAAAGCCGCGAGATCTTTTTCTAAAGCTCCGTCATCGTATGCCGCGATAATAGCTATCGTACCTTGTCCTCCAGAGGAAGGTAGGTGATAGGCTAATTTTATATTGGTAGGTGTCATCCCAGCCGGTGATGCTGTAGTCATGCCTAAATTATGAATAGGCGGAGTGGCTTTGAAGGAATCAATTTTTGAGGAGGAAGCCTCAGCAATATTGGTTTGGAAAATAGATATTAATAATAAAAATTCACATGTTGCTAATAAAAAATTGTTCATATAAAAAATTAGGATTACCTTTTAATAATCCTAATTTTATAAAACAGTTTATGAAATTTCGTTCAAAAGATTATAAAAATCTCTTTATTTTTGCCACGTGCTCTTGATATGTCGCAGAACAATGTATCTGGTGGTTATTATCATGAAAATAAAAAATACAGCTTGTCTTTTGAGGTTTAAGGGCGGCTAAGATGGCCGCTAGGCCAGGATTTGAGATGGGGGAAGGTGGTAAGCCATTATTTGTATATGTGTTGTATGGGGACGCAATTTTTTTGTCAGCGGGTGTGACTTGTGGCCACCAGCCGTTTGTGTTATTTCCTTTGGCATACTGAAGTGTCGCGTCAATATCTAAATTCATTCCATTAAAAATTCTATTCCAAATAATCCCAGAAATTAAATTCATGTCACTTTTTCCAGCAGCCTCTCTCTGAATGATTGAGGCAATCTTGAGTGTTGTATCTAAATTAATATTAGTTTTGTTGATCAGAGCTTTACTATTTACCACTTCATCATTAAATCTGTCTAGCATCCTGTTTTTGAAATCCACAGGCGCGATGTTGTTAGGGATAAGGTAAGTTTCAGGATAAAGTTTTCCCTCGTCGTTAATAGCTAGTTGGCTAAAGCTGTTTTTTTCTGAGTCGGTCCAATTTAGAGTGCTTCCAACACGGTTGGCTATTTCTTCCTTTCTCATTCCCTCGGTGACCTTCACATATCTAACGAATGGATTAGCCATGGTTTGTACGTCTCTATCCAACCCCATTCCTTTCAGGAGTAGAACATGTAAGTCTTCAATAGCTATAATTGTATTGAAGGCGTAGACATTTCTCACAAGACCTCTATTATATAAGGTGAGCAAGAGAGATGGTTTGGAGGTGTCAGAGTGATCCATGAAATCTTTGATCGCAGATTGGTTGGGAGAGGTGCGAGTAAAGATAACGGCAAGAATCAGTATTAAAGTTATAAAAGCATAGACGAAAAATCTTTTCCAAGTCATACTTATACTATACTATAAAAATGATTAAACCAGAATCAAACATTCCAACAGTTTTCTTCATATTTGGAGTAGCTGGAGATTTAGCCCAGACAAAGCTATTGCCTGCGCTTTTTCACCTGTACAAAGAAAGAATGCTCCCAGACAAATTTCACATTGTGGGTTTTGGCAGAAGAGATTGGGACAGGTCTCAGTTTGAAGAATTTATAGGATCGGTACTAAAAGAGGATTTTAGAGATTTTTTAAAGTATCTTTCTTATCAAAAAGGTACTTTTAATGACCTTGCTGATTATAAAATAGCGTCTGACAATTTATCAAAAATAGATGAAGAGTTTGGCCAATGTTCCAACAAACTTTTTTATTTGGCCGTGCCGCCTGTTTATTACGAAGCTATCTTTAAGAATCTACATACCTCTGGATTATCAA
>CAJBRS010000070.1 GCA_903958115.1 uncultured bacterium
CCCTTCTTCTTAAATTGGGTTCCACTCTTATGAGCCTCGCGTAACGTGTCCGTTTTTGTCCGGTATTTTTTGTCTCAGAATCACCTATCTCTTTTGACGCTAAAGAGTTGAGCGATGTCTAGTTCGACATACCAGACATCGCCTCAATTTAATGTATTGCGCGCGATCCACTCCGCAAATGCCTGCATAAACTTTGTGATAAATTCCCGGGTAGAATCGTTAGTAAGATTGCCCTTTTCATCAAAAAGCTTATCTGAATTCCCGATGTAGGCTTCCGGCTGCGGCATCGTAGGAACATTAAGGAAAACCAGTGATTGGCGTAGATGATGGTTTGCGCCGAATCCTCCTATGGCGCCAGGCGAGACGCTCATCACCGCACCCGGCTTCCCATTCCACGCGTTTTGCCCATAGGGACGCGACCCAACATCAATAGCGTTCTTGAGCACGGCAGGAACGGAACGATTGTATTCGGGTGTAACAAACAAAACCGCGTCAAACTCTCTTAAAGATTCTCGGAATTGTGTATATACAACCGGAGGATTATCATCGAAATCCTGATTATATAAAGGTAGCCCCCCGATCTCGACAATCTCTAGCTTGAGCGAGTCGGGTGAAACCTTAATTAGCGCCTTGGCCATTTTGCGGTTAAATGATTCTTTACGCAGGCTCCCTACAAAAACAGCGATCTTTTTCTGTGCCATTGTCTTTCCTCCTACGGTAAAATATAGGCTTAACTAACAGTCATCCCAATTAGTTCTTATTTCTTCCCACCGAATATAGTAAATATTCCATACTTGAAGAAACAATCCACTTCATCAAAGCCAGAAGATTTCAATGCTTTTAATTGTTCCGTTAAAGTGTCGGGCTTATTATCTCTATTATCCTTATATCTATCTACGATGTCCTCATAATTACCTTCCACCCCTAACTTAGCCTGTGCTTCTTTTATATGTTCTTTCCATAAAAATAGATACCACCCTTCGAGGGTTTCTGTCGGGGGATAAACAACATCTATATTCACAAAATACCCTCCAGCATTTAACCGTGAATAGAGGTATTCAAAAAGTGATTTCTTTTCATTCATAGTCAGGTGATGTATGGCAAGCGAAGAAACAACAAAATCGAAGTTAGAAAACAACTCTTTTTTCTGCGGCAATTCCTGGAAGCTTGATCTAACATAACTGATACCTTCAAAACCAGATAGTTTTTCCTTTGCTTTTGCCAACATCTCTTCTGAACCGTCCACTAATGTCGCTGAAATGGATTTGTCAATACTTAAAAGGGCCTGCGTCAAGATGCCGTCCCCACAACCTAGATCCAAAATCTTATTGTCTTTTTTATTAGCCAGAAAATATCTATAGAACGATTTTAGTATTTCAAGCAATTTCTTTCTTTCAACAATATAGATATCCGCCGCTTCCAGGTACTGATTGGAAAAATCTTTTTCAGCCCAATGTGATTTATCGAATTCTGTCATAAATCTCCTCTTAAGAAAAGGTTCTACCTCCCGTCAATGGTCAACAAAAAACCGGCTGCAAGTTATTCGCCTGCAACGGGTTCAATAATGGGGTCCCTCTCATATGAGCCTAGGGGAAACCTCTC
>CAJBRS010000071.1 GCA_903958115.1 uncultured bacterium
CCCCCAATACGGACACTTTCAGATCAATGTAATCTTTGTCGAAATAAATTTGTTTAATAATGATCGGAGTATTCTTTTCTAAGTCTGTAAGTGCGTCAAAAACAGCAGCTATTTGATTTTTATGCGTTAAATTAAAAATAGCAGCTTCAAAATCGATCTCCCCAACCCCACTAAAGGGGGAAGTTTTTATCGTTATATTACTTATTTGCTTTGCAGAAACATCATCTGACTTCACTGAAAGCGTAGCCTTATTAGCCAGAGCAATTGTCCTCATGTTATTCAAACACGTTTGATAACTATCAAGTAACGTCTGCGGCTGACGCGTCTGTAATTGATTTAGTGAATCAAGCGATTTTTGAAGAGTACTTACGCTTATTGAAATAGTTTTATTCTCGCCAACGAGTGAAGAAACTTTACTAAACAAGCCCTGGGCCTGTGTTAGCAAAATAACCGAAATCAAAACACCTATAACATATATGAAGTATCTCATCAGTGACCTTTCTACCTGCCCAAAAGGTAAAATTAACTCTTTTTTGCCTTTAATTCGTATGCTGCAAGAACAGTATCAACTAATTGTTTTTTGACCCTTTTGTCAAAAAATTCAATTTGCTCGTACCACTTTTCATCCTTACCGCGTTCTGACGGGATGCCTACAAACGGACCATTCTTCCCGGAGCATACGGTAAAGCCTTTGATCAACAAACCGTCATTTACAACCACATCGACAAAAGCTAATGTTGATTTGGTTGGTTCATCTAAAACAACAACTTTTTCAGCTTTAAATATCCACTCCATTTAGTTAATCTCCTTTCGTTTCTTTAATACCAACTCTACCTCTTGGGCAGGTAAATCTTTTCCAAAGACATTTTGAACTTGCCTATCTTTAAACAGACCTTTTGTTCCAAACTGACTTTCTACCCCACCAGAAGACAAAACATAAGCATCAAAAACCCATATCCCTGATAAATCATCACTGCTTTTTGACACTAAAGAAAATTCACCAATGGAATAGCCTGGTGGAATATTCCTAAGAAAATCTTCATATAGACCGAATAAATCAGCTTTTTCTCTTTTTGCTAAAATATCTCTATAAACTAAAGTGTTCCTTGCTTTAACCTTCTCGACAAGCACTGGATAGCTCGCGTTTAACTCAACATTCTTGTTTTCGAGAATTCTTTCTTGAAAATAAGCAAAAATAAAATAAATCAATGAAACCGCGATCAGCCCCCCTGCTACGCCGCAACTTACTAAATTTCGCTTAAACTCACGCAATCTTTTCTGCATTAAGACTTCATCGGCCAGATTAAAACGAACATTAAACACGGATGATTCTAATGCCAAAAAAGCGGGATAAAGTTCCTTGAAATACAAAATGCTTTCTTTCTTCTGCCCTGGGATTACCGACATTGCTTTACATAAATCCTCATTATTGGACAAGCAAACAAAAGAAGGATTGGTAATAATCTTGACGTGGCCTGATATAAAATTCTTTTGTGAACGAACAACTTCTTCGGCAATCTTATCTGTTTCCTTTTTAGGAATC
>CAJBRS010000072.1 GCA_903958115.1 uncultured bacterium
CCTGGTGGACAAAATGTAAACAAGCGCGAAACAGCCGTGCGCATTGTTCACTTGCCGACAAAATTATCCGTACACGTTTCTGGTGAGCGTTCACAAGCACAAAATAAAGAAAAAGGCATGGAAATGCTTCGAGGTAAGCTTTATAAGTTGCGCGAAGAAGAACGAATCAAAAAAGAAAAAGGAATGTACATTTCTAAGACGACAGAAATAGAATGGGGAAGTCAGATCCGCTCTTACGTCATGCACCCATACAAAATGGTGAAGGATCATCGTACAGATTGTGAGGTTCGCGATATCGACGCTGTACTTAATGGTGATATCGATGCTTTCATTGGTGCCGAGAAGGCGTTATAATGGTGAGGTAATATGATTTATTTTGATAAAGTTTCTAAAAGTTATCCAGATGATTCCATAGCTCTCGAAAATGTGAGCTTCACTATTGAACCTAAAGAATTTGTTTCTATCGTGGGTCAATCAGGCGCTGGCAAGACAACCCTTTTAAAAATGATTTTAGCCGAAGAACGTCCGTCCGAGGGGTCGGTCTTTTTTGAATCTGCCAATATTCACAAACTTCGCCCAAACGAGCTCAATAATTATCGCCGCCGTATAGGTACTGTGTTTCAGGATTTTCGATTGCTACCAAACAAAACAGCTTATGAAAATATCGCCTTCGCCATGGAGGCTGCTGGTCGTACCGAAGAAGAAATTGCCGCTGATGTGCCACATGTGCTTGAGCTAGTAGACCTTGGCCGAAAAATGTGGAACTTTCCTAAAGAGCTGTCTGGTGGAGAGAAACAGAGGGTGGCTATCGCACGAGCGATCGTTAACCAGCCAGATCTTATCATCGCCGACGAGCCAACAGGCAACCTCGATCCAGTTAACACTTTTGAAATTATTCAGATTTTAAAAAAAATAAATGACCTTGGCACTACAGTTATTTTAACCACTCACAATAAGGGGGTCATCGACGCACTTGGCAAGAGGGTCATAACTCTCGATCAAGGTAAGATTATTCGAGACGACAAAAATGGTGGTTACGTGATTTAACTTTCATACTTAATACTTAATACTTACAATAATGCTTCTAACTAAATTCAAAAGAATAGCGCGCTCTGGGTGGGTCAACTTCTGGCGAAACGGCTCTGTTTCATTGGCGTCAGTGCTTGTGATGACAGTTACACTCATAATCATCGCGTCTCTTCTTTTGAGTGGAGCGCTTTTGTCTTCTACTCTAAACACCATAAGACAGAAAGTTGATATCACTGTCTATTTTGTTACCAATGCACCAGATGATCAAATCCTAAATATTCAGAAAAATCTACAAGCTCTTCCTGAAGTTGCGGCAGTGGATTATATTTCGAGTGACGACGCTCTAGCGGCTTTCAAGGCAAGACACATCAATGATGCCCACACCATGACGGCTCTTTCTGAGCTCGATACTAATCCACTTGGTTCTGAGTTGACCATCAAGGCAAAAGATCCAACACAGTATGCTGGCATCGCTCAATACTTGAGTTCAAATAATTCTTTGGTGAATGCTCCAGACGGCACACCTATTATCGACAAGATAAATTATGCCCAAAACAAAGATGCTATAGATGCTATTAACAGAATCATGGCATCATCACGTAAGCTTGGTCTTGCTGTAGCTATCTTCTTCAGCCTAATTTCTATTTTGATCACCTTCAATACTATTCGCCTCGCTATCTACATTTCTCGAGAGGAGATTGCTGTGATGAGACTTGTCGGTGCCAGCGGGCAATACATTCGTGGCCCATTCGTGATCGAAGGATTATTGTACGGAGCGGCTTCTGCTGCGATCACTTTGATGCTGTTGTACCCAGTGACATTGTGGCTCGGTCCAATAGGAGAGAATCTTGGTACGGGTATTAATCTCTTCGGCTACTATTTAAATCATTTTGTTTGGATATTCTTTGTTGTTGTTGGGTCTGGGTTGGCAATCGGCGCTCTGTCGAGCTACTTGGCTGTGAAGAGATACTTGAAGATCTAAGAAAAAAGTCTAAATTTGGTGCTTTTACCGCTAATTGGACTATTAAAATCCGCTGGTGACAAGGGCTAGTTTTCCCCTTCATACTTTATACTTCATACTATATACTGTCTCTAATGAAGAAAAACCATAAATACATTTTTGTTATTGGCGGAGTGATGTCAGGGGTGGGAAAGGGAATTACCAGCTCATCTATCGGCACCATTCTCCAATCAATGGGCTTTAAAACAAATCTAGTAAAAGTTGACCCCTATTTAAACGTCGACGCAGGCACAATGAACCCCACCGAACACGGTGAGGTTTTCGTTTTAAATAGCGGACTCGAGACAGATCAGGACATGGGAAATTATGAACGCTTCCTGAATCGCGATCTTTCAAATGCTGACTACATGACATCCGGAATGATCTACAAGCACGTGATTGATAAAGAACGAGCACTTGGATTCAAGGGTAAGTGTATTGATGCGGATAATATTCGAGATGAGATTATTGATCGTGTTGAAAATGCCGCCAAGGTGAATAAGTCAGATATTTCTGTGATAGAGATCGGGGGAACAGTGGGTGACTATCAGAACGTGATGTTTATTGAGGCCGCTCGTGTGCTCAAGGTTCGCCATCCTGACGATGTACTTTTCATTATGGTGAGCTTCCTGCCAATTCCAAACAAGCTCGGTGAGATGAAGTCGAAGCCTACACAGAATGCTATTAGGCAGCTGAACTCCTACGGAGTGCAGACAGACATTGTGATTGCTCGAAGCGAATTGCCACTTGATGCTAAGCGAAAAGAAAAGATTGCCCTTTCTTGTAGTGTACCGATTGGTAATGTCGTGTCTGCTCCAGACATTGATAGCATTTATGATGTACCGCTTAATTTTGAAAGAGATCTTCTTGGAGAAATGATTGCTAAAGAATTATCACTACCAAAGCGTACGCCAGATCTTTCTGATTGGAAAAGTTTTGTTAACAAAGTAAAAGGTGCAAAGAAGGAAGTGAATATCGCTGTTGTGGGTAAATATTTTGATACTGGAGATTTCGTTTTGTCAGATGCTTATGTTTCGGTGATTGAGGCGGTAAAGTTTTCCGCTTATCATTTTGGTGCTAAGGCCAAGCTGACATGGCTCAATTCTAAAGATTTTGAAAAGGATCCGAAGAGCGTATCGATGTTGAAGAAGTTTGATGGCGTGATTGTGCCAGGAGGGTTCGGCTCAAATGGTATTGAAGGGGTGATTCGATCTATTAAATATGTGCGCGAGAACAAGATCCCTTACCTCGGGCTTTGTTATGGAATGCAGTTGGCCGTGATTGAATACGCTCGAAATGTGCTTGGCTACAAAGATGCCAACACTGCTGAGATAGACCCTGCATCAAAGCATTTGATTATTGATATTATGGCTGAGCAGAAGAAACATTTGGCAAATGGAAATTATGGAGCCTCAATGCGCCTCGGCGCTTACCCCGCCGTCCTAAAGAAGGGAACCATCGCCGCCGAGGCGTACGGCACCCCCAAAGTGATGGAACGCCACAGACACAGATATGAGGTAAATCAACCTTTCATCGCCGAGTTGGAAGAAGCCGGTCTTGTCTTCTCCGCAACATCACCCGACAGACACTTGATGGAAATCGCCGAGCTCCCACGCCAAACCAAATCCAATCCCGACGGCCACCCATTCTTCCTCGGCTCCCAATTCCACCCAGAATTCCACGCCCGTCCTCTATCGCCACATCCACTTTTCAATGCGTTCATTAAGGCTTCTCTAGCTAGGAAGGGGAAGTAGTCAAAAGCCCAACTACCGCCGAAGCGAAAAAACTAAAATATGAAAACTGTAAAATTCGCCAGTGATCTCGCACCTTTAATATTGTCCGGTCAAAAGACCGCGACCTGGCGTTTTGGTGATGATAAAAATATTCAGGTCGGTGACGATTTAGAGTTCCGCGATCGCACCAGTGGGGAGGTATTTGGTCACGCTAAGGTCCTGACCGTTCGAG
>CAJBRS010000073.1 GCA_903958115.1 uncultured bacterium
AATATTATCAACCAGTTAACATTAACCATTAAAATTAATTATCATGTCATTTGAATCAGGATTAAACAGGGCAAACATCTTTACCAGTCTTCTTCTAGTGATCTTGCTAGGAGGTAACCTTTACTTTAGCGTGCAGTATGTAGAAAATATGAAACAGCAAAGTGCTACTTCAGAAGCAAATGATGCTGCCTTCAATACCCGTATGCAGGTTGCGGCTTTCCTCAAGGAGTTCATTGATGTGGTATTGAATACTCAAGGACCCATTCCTTTCGACAGCCGAGTCAAGCTTGAAAATGATATTCTCCAGATCAAGGATCAAACTTTGACCACCCAGTGGCAGTCATTCGTAACAAGCAAGGATAGCAAGTCAGCTCAGCAGAATGCTGTTAAACTGATGGCATTATTGGCGGATAAGATGATGTAATCATCGGGTTGTGATATATTGATTGCCATGGAAACAACAATAGGTTTAGAAATCCACGCCGAGCTCTCGACGAGGACTAAGATGTTCTGTAGTTCGAAGAATGATGCGGATGAAGAACGTCCTAATGTAAATATTTGCCCCATTTGTATGGGTCATCCTGGCACGTTGCCAGTAATTAATAAAGAAGCTGTTAGGCATGTCCTAAGGGTCGGTTTAGCGGCAGGTGGTAGTATTGCCGATTTTACCGAGTTTGATCGAAAGAATTATTTTTATCCAGACATTCCTAAGGGTTATCAGATAAGTCAGTATAAATACCCGCTAATTGCTGGGGGGATGATTAAAGGCGTTCAATTGACTCGTATTCATCTTGAGGAAGATACCGCCACTTCAAAGCACGATAAGGGCGATTATTCTTTAGTTGATTTTAATCGAGCTGGTGTACCTTTGATGGAATTGGTGACGGAGCCAGTTATCCATTCTGCTAAGCAGGCAGGGGATTTTGCTCGTGAGCTTCAGCTTGTTCTACAGTATCTTGGTGCAAGTGAGGCCAACTTAGAAAAAGGCGAAATGCGTGTTGAAGCTAATATTTCTATTTCTGATGATCCAAATAAATTTGGTACTAAAGTTGAGGTGAAGAATCTTAACTCCTTTAGAGCCGTTGAAAGAGCTATTGAATATGAGGTGAAAAGAATGACGGAGATGCTCAAAAATGGAGAGAAGATAGTGCAAGAGACTCGTGGTTGGGATGAGAATAAGCAAGCAACATTCAGTCAGCGAAAGAAAGAGGATTCTCATGATTATCGTTATTTCCCAGATCCAGATCTACCAAAACTTCGATTGTCAGAAATCCCAGAATTCTCAAAAGATGTTTTGATGAAGGACTTACCAGAATTACCTTGGCAGAAGCGTGAGCGATACGGTAAAGACTACGAGCTTAAAGAGGATGATGTTGAGATGTATGTTCGTTCCTTGTCTTGGGGAAATTATTTTGAAGCTGTGGCAAAGATATTGCAAGGGAAAAATGAAGCCAAGAAGTTGATTGGGCTAGCTTCAAATTATCTTACTTCTGATCTTGCTGGATTGATAAAAAAAGACCCAGCTAATTGGGGTGATTTGAGTGATTTGGCCTCCAAGATGTCTCCAGATAATTTTGCTGAACTCATTATAATGCTGGCTGAGAATAAAGTTTCTTCCCGAGGTGCAAAAGACATCCTGGCTCTTATGTACAATGGTGAATCAGCTCTAAAAATCGCCAATGATAAATCACTACTTCAGAAAAATGATGAGGGCGAAATCAAAATTTTAATAGAAAAAATTATCACTGATAATCCTGCTGTTGTCGCTGATTATCGAGCTGGAAAGCAGACGGCGTTGCAATTTCTTGTTGGGCAGGTGATGAAGGCTAGTCGAGGTTCGGCCAACCCAGGCGTGGTGCAGAATATTCTAAAAGAAACCCTCAATTAATTGAGGGTTTCTTTTTTTAACTCCATTTTATTTTTTTGCTGTTACTTTTTGGTGGTTGTCTTGGATGGAGCTGTTGTCACTGTTGATGGTGCGACAACCTTAGGAGCTGTTTGTTGTTGAAACTGCTGTGCTTGTTGCTGCTGTTGCTGAGGATTGAAATTATTGACAGGCTGTTGCTGGACTACTCTTGGTGGGTTAGTTAAAAATACTTTTGTGCGATTATTGGTGCCTCCAAAGAAAAACCAAGTGGTAAAAAAGACCGAAAAACCTAAAATAACACTACCAATAATGATGGCTTCAGGGACGCTTAATTGCTCAATTTTGTCTCCAATTTTTCTAAATATTTTCATATGCTTACATTGTATCAAAAATGTTTTTCTTCTGTCTATAGGTGAAATTATGCGCTATAATTAGCTTATAATTATTACGGAGAATTTAATCTTAAACTAAAATGCGTGTAGCAATTAACGGAGCAGGCAGGATAGGTAGGGCTTTTTATAAGTTAGCTTCAAAGCGTGACGATATTGAAATCGTGGCTATTAATGATCTTGGGGATATTGGTAATATTGCCTATCTTTTAAAATACGATAGTGCTTACGGGCGTAGCGGTCTTGAGGTGAAAATTTCTGATGATAAGGGCGCTTTATTCATAAATGGCAAGGAAACAAAGTATTTAAGTGAAAAAGACCCTAGTCTTTTGCCTTGGAAGGATTTAAATATTGATGTTGTTGTTGAATCAACAGGTTTTTTTACTAGCCGAGAAAAAGCGCAAGGTCATATTACTGCTGGGGCAAAGAGAGTTGTGATAACTGCTCCGGCTAAGGATGCAGCCGGTGCTCCTCAGGCTGCAACTATCTTGATGGGTATAAATGAAGAGAAGTTTAAAGATTCTCCTGTAACTTCTAATGCTTCTTGTACGACAAACGCTGCCAGTCCTTTGATGGCCATTCTTGATGAAGCTATTGGTATTGAAAAAGCTGTTCTTAGCACTACTCATGGTTACACTGCCAGTCAGAGCATTGTTGATGGCCCAGCTAAGAAGGATTGGAAGGAGGGTCGTGCTGCTGCTCATAACATAGTGCCAACCTCAACTGGTGCCGCTATTGCAGTGACGTTGGCTTTACCACAGCTATCTCAAAAATTTGATGGTATTTCTCTGCGCGTGCCCGTAATTGCTGGATCGATTGTAGACGTCACTTTTATTGCTAAAAGGGCTACAACTGTCGAGGAGGTTAATGAAGCTCTAAAGAAAGCCTCTCTTGATTCACGTTGGCAAAAAGTTTTTTCTGTCACCGACGAACCACTTGTCTCGTCTGATATTGTAGGATCATTACATGCTTCAATTGCAGATTTGGGTTTGACCAGAGTTGTTGACGGTAACCTCGTTAAGGTTTTGGCTTGGTACGATAATGAAATGGGGTATACACAGGCTTTGGTAGAACATGTTTTGGTAGCTGGTAAAAATCTTTAAAAATTATCCAACTAAAATGAAAGTATTTATTTCTTCTGACCATGCTGGATTTAAGCTAAAGAATCTTATAGTTTCTTGGGTTAAAGAGGTTGGACATGAGGCTGTTGATCTCGGCCCTTTTAAGTATGATCCTGTTGATGATTATCCAGATTATATTAAGTTAACAGCTAAAGAAGTAGCGGCTGATCCAGAGGCTCGAGGGATTGTTCTTGGTTCTTCTGGTGAGGGTGAAGCCATCGTAGCGAATCGATTTCCTAGAGTGCGAGCAACAGTGTACTATGGGGGGAATAGAGAGATTATTAAAGTCTCTCGTCAGCACAATGATGCCAATGTTCTTTCGATTGGGGCACATTTTGTAAATGAAGAAGAGGCTAGAGAAATGGTGGAGCTCTGGCTCTCTATGAGTTTTTCCGGAGAGATACGACACATTCGGAGAATTCAAGAAATTGATCAGATAATGACAGAAAAATGGTACAAGAAACTTTTGAGATTCAAATCATTCCGGCGATCCTAGGAAGATCCCTTGAAGATGTTCACGAACAATTATCTCGCGTGTCGAGGCTTGTTCCGCTTGTGCAGATTGACGTTTGCGATGGCAAATTAACGCCTGAAGCCACTTGGCCATACAACAAACATGGTGAGGCGGATTTTGAGAATTTTTTAACAGAAGACGATGGATTACCTTTTTGGGAATCTGTTAATTTCGAAATTGATTTGATGACGAAGAAGCCGGAAGATGAAATTGAAAAATGGGTTAGGGCGGGAGCTTCGCGTATTATTATTCATTTCGAAAGCACTGATCCTGATAAATTGGGAGAGATTATTGCCACACTTAGACAGAGTGATGTAGAGGTTGGAATTTCTCTTGATGTTTCGACACCCCTCGATGTTCTGGAACCTTTGGAAGAATATATTGATTCGGTACAGCTTATGGGTATTGATAGAGACGGTTTTCAAGGACAGCCTTTTGATGAAGTAGTGCTTGATCGTGTACGCCAAGTACGAGAAAAATTTCCTTTTATGCATATTGCTGTTGATGGTGGGGTCAATCTAGAGACTGCGGCAGATATTCTTGATGCTGGCGCTGATCGTCTTGTCGTTGGTTCCGCTCTTTTTGAAAGTTATGATATTGAAGAGACACTCAGAGAGTTTCAGATGCTATAAAAATTAAAGCACATCCGCAACACGCCATAATACCTTTGAAGAGACCGCTCCGGGGCGCTTGCCCAAGTCTTAGTCTCATCAACAGTAGCCGTATTGTGTAAGGGTTGTGATATAATTTTAGTGATGTCACTCACTGACGAACAAATTGAAAATTTAGAATTGAAAGCGAATGATATTCGCCAATCAATTATTGAGATGCTTTTGGAAGCGGGCTCTGGTCACACTGCTGGGCCACTTGATATGGCAGATGTTTTTACAGCTTTATATTTCAATATTCTTCGTCATGATCCTAAAAACCCTACTTGGTCTGAACGTGATCGTTTGATTCTTTCAAATGGTCATATTTGTCCAGTGCTCTATGCAACACTTGCTCATGCAGGTTACTTTCCTTTGGAAGAATTGAATACTTTACGAAAGCTTGGAAGTCGATTACAAGGACATCCACATCGAGAATGGTTACCAATTCTTGAGACAAGTTCTGGGCCTCTTGGCTCCGGTCTATCTCAATCTATAGGAATGGCGTTGGCTGATCGTATAGATAATGGACGTTCTTGGAAAAAATTCTTTTTCTGTTTAATGGGTGATGGTGAGTTAGACGAGGGTGCTAATTGGGAGGCAATAATGTTGGCTTCAAAGGAAAGTCTAAGCAATCTTATTGTTATTGTAGATAGAAATAATATTCAGATTGATGGTTACACCGAAGAGGTGATGCCATTGTCACCACTTTTTGAAAAGTGGAAATCTTTCGGCTGGCACGTTCAGGCAATTGATGGCCACAATTTTGAAGCTATAACAGAGGCCGTCAATAAGGCAAAGGCGGTTTTTGATAGACCTTCTGTAATTATCGCTCATACCATTGCTGGAAAGGGAGTGAAAGAGTTCGAGCGAAAATATGAATGGCATGGCAAGATCCCAAACAAAGAAGAGGCGGTGACTGCCTTAGGAGAATTACGAACATTGGGCAATCGCATTAGAAGTGAGCATCAATAGTATTTCAATAAGATGAATTTAAACCCTAAAATTTTTGATAAAGACGTGGAGATGGTGCCAATCCGAAAGGGATTCGGTGAAGGTCTGTTGGCGGCTGGTGAAGCTGATCCACGCGTGGTTGGACTATGTGCTGATTTGACTGAATCAACTCAGATGCATTTTTTCCGCAATAAATTTCCACAACGATTTGTCCAGGTTGGTGTAGCTGAGCAAAATCTTGCTGGTGTTGCTTCTGGAATGGCTGCAATGGGAAAAATTCCATTTATTAGCTCGTATGCGATGTTTTCTCCTGGAAGAAACTGGGAGCAGATTCGCACTACTATTTGTTACAACAATGTTCCTGTGAAAATTGCAGGATCTCATGCAGGTGTTTCTGTCGGACCAGATGGAGGAACACATCAAGCGATTGAAGATATTGCACTGACTCGTGTCATTCCTCGAATGGTGGTTATTTCTCCTTGTGATGCTGTCGAAGCAAAGAAGGCAACAATGGCCGCCGCAAAGACTAATGATCCAACCTATATTAGACTTGCTCGAGAAAGCACTCCTATTATCACAACAGAAGAAACTCCTTTTGAAATAGGGAAGGCTCAATTGCTTTTCGAATCAAATACGAAGAAATTGGAGGTGGGAATTATTGCTACTGGAGCTTTAGTTTATAAAGCTTTGCGAGTGGCCAAGCAATTAGAGGCTCAAGGTATTGGCACTTCGGTATTAAATTTGAGCACTATTAAACCATTAGACGAAGAAGCTATCATCACTCTAGCAAAATCAGCCGGTGCGATTGTGACAGTTGAAGAACATCAGATCGCTGGTGGTATGGGGAGTGCTGTTGCGGAATTACTTGCGAAAAAATTACCGACACCGATTGAATTTGTTGGTGTCAACGATCAGTTCGGTCAATCCGGCCAGCCCGACGAATTACTCGAAAAATATGAAATGGGTGAAAGCCACATCGAAGCCGCTATTCGACGAGTGTGGAAACGAAAGGCTAACTAAGCACACAAAACAAAATAGCTCCTTTTGAGAGAC
>CAJBRS010000074.1 GCA_903958115.1 uncultured bacterium
GTTGATGTTGGCTTCTGACGTCGCTGGATGGATTGGTGTCGACAGACTTCTAAATCGCTTTTTTAAGCGTCATGGATAATTTTAAAAAAGAAGTAGCAGTTTTTGGTGGAGGGTGTTTTTGGTGTACTGAAGCCGTTTTTAAAATGATGAAAGGGGTATCCTCTGTTCTTCCTGGGTATTCTGGTGGAGTAAAAGTTAATCCGACTTATGATGAAGTCTGTACTGGAAAAACCGGTCATGCCGAGGTGGTTCGGATTGAGTATGATCCCTTGAAAATAAGGTACGAAGATTTACTAACTGTATTTTTTGGTAGTCATGACCCGACAACTTTGAACAGACAGGGAAACGATGTGGGAACACAATATCGCTCAGTCATTTTTTACACAACTTCCACACAAAGAGAGATTGCGGAAAAATTCATTCTTGATATCAATAGTTCGACGGAGGGTGGTCAGAGAATTGTGACAGATGTAGTTCCGCTTGATGTTTTTTATGAGTCAGAAAATTATCATCATGATTATTTTGCTAGCCACCCAGATAATCCTTATTGTGAGGTCATTATTAATCCTAAATTAGAAAAAGTGCAGAAAAATTTTGCCAATCTATTAAAAAATTTATGAATAAAACAGAAGAAGAGTGGAAGAAAATTTTAACACCAGAACAGTATGAAGTAATGAGGCAAAAGGGAACAGAGGCACCATTTTCGGGGAAGCTTATCGAGGCTGATAAGGATGGAGTTTACAAGTGTTCTGCTTGTGGCAACCCGTTGTTTTCTGCTGACACAAAATTTGATTCGGGGACCGGCTGGCCAAGTTTTGATAAAGCATTGCCTGGTGCAGTCTCTGAAATTACAGACAACTCAGCCGGAATGAGTCGAACAGAAGTGGTTTGTTCGAAATGTGGATCACATTTAGGCCATGTTTTTACTGATGGACCGACGGAGACGGGGTTACGCTACTGTCTAAATTCTGTTTGTCTGATTTAACGATAATTTTCAAGAAGTGAAACAAATATATTAAAGTCAGGCGAATGACTCCCTTTTCCTGGAATCTTTTTGCTGAGGCTTCTACAAGTAAATTTCTATCGTAAAGTACTGTTCCAACTTTGATTAGTCTTTTTGCTGTACTGGTGTCGTCCCCATAAAATTCCAAGGATGTATCATAGCCACCCATTTTTTCTAGAGCAGTTCTTCTAATAAAGACGTTGCCACCCATGACTGTCCCACCCAGTTTTAATTTCTGTAATATGTAATGTGTTATCTGTTGGACGTATTTGTGTATAAATAAATAGACTGCTCCAAATATCACGCCATTGTCGTAGTAATGGTAAGGGCCACTCACGGCTACAGTGGATTCTTCTTTAAAAAGTGATGCTCCTTTTGAAATCCAATCTGGGCCAGGAAGACAGTCTGCATCTGTGTTTGCAATGATGTCGCCGGTAGCTTTCAAGTATCCAGCATTTCTGGCGTATTGAGAGCCTTTGCGAATTTCTTTGACTAGAGTAATAGGGAATGAGCTGGCTATCTCTGCGGTCTTGTCTTTACTACCATTGTCCACGACAATCACTTCGAATTCACCTTCATATTTTTGGGCAAGAGCTGCTTTGATAGCTCCGGCTATGAAACGTTCTTCGTTATAGGCTGGGATGACAATTGAGACTTTCATAAGTGGTTTATTTTAGATTTTGCATAGTTGCTTAGTCTAAAAATAACAAAGTAAATTAAAGCTAATGTGATGACTATCAGACTAACGCGAAAGATGAGATTGTCTACGGTCGTATATAGTTGACCAAAGAAGAATCCAATAGCGACTAAAGATCCGGTAAAAACAATGTCACCAAGAATGTTCAGTATGATATATTTTTTGAATGGCACTTTCGACATGCCTGCGGTAAAGAGTACCACGACTGCCAAACCAAAACCACTGGTCAATTTTGAAATTATCAATACAGGGCTGTGATATTTGTGGAACATTTTTTTTACTTTTTCGATTTCGTATTCTGTGATTCCTAGATATTTACCATAACGGGACACGAATTTGTGTCCTCTGTGATACCCAAGCCAGTATAAGATAGTGTCTCCTATAAAAATATTACTAAGTACTATTATAATCCCAGCTATTATTGGATTGATTAAGCCAAAGCGCCCCAAGAATCCAGATATAAGACTCATGCTCTGCCCATTTAGGACGGCGAGAGGTACGAGAATCAAATATCTGTATGTTATAAACAGGTGTATGAAGGAATTAGCCATCAATTATAAATTAAATCTGAACCACATTATTATATCACCAAACAAATGTGAGTTATACTTAAGAGTATGTCTAATATAGAGGAGAGTGATTCCGAACTTATTGCTAGATATCTTGAGGGTGGAGATGAGCAAGCTCTACAGCTTCTTGTCTCTAGACATCTTAAATCCATTTATAACTTTGCCTATTCTGTTGTTGGTGGTAAGAGTGAGGCAGATGATGTGACGCAAGAGGCCTTCGTTAAGATTTGGAAGAATTTAAAGAAATTTGATGGAGAGAAAAGTTTTAGAACCTGGGCTTTTAGTATTACGCGAAATGCTGCCATTGATTATCTAAGAAAGCGAAAAGCTATTCCTTTTTCTTATTTTGACGATGAAAAGGATGGGCAGTTTGCCGAATCAATTAAAGATGAAGAGGCTGTCGCAGATGAACTCTTTGATCTGGCATATCAAGAGAAAGAGGTGGCCAAAGCTATCGATGGTTTGCCAAACATATATAGAGAGATTATCTCCTTAAAATTATCAGAGGACATGACTTTTGAGGAAATGGCTGAAATTATGGGGGAGTCGGTTAATACCATTAAAAGTCGGCACAGAAGGGGGGTACTTCTATTAAAGAAGTCTCTAGAGCCTTATATGCACCAAAATTACAAATAACGACGTAATACAAATATGAACCACTTAATAGCTCATGAACCTAGTCAAGATCTGGAAGACTTAATCATGAAGAGAATAATAGAAGAAGAAAGGAAGAGAGCTGTTCGTGGTGTCTCAATTTTTTCTGTGTTTTCTATAGCTTCTCTTTGGGGATCTATTAGTTTGGGTGGGTATCTGTGGAGTAATTTTTATGCCTCTGGTTTCTTTCAATTTGCTTCCTTAGTTTTCTCTGATTGGTCTGTTGTGCTGTCTCATGGAAGTAATTTTATGTTGTCACTAGCTGAGTCTTTCCCGGTAATAGAACTTTCCATCTTCTTGGCTGCTGTCGTCGCTTCTTTTTGGAGTGTTTCCTATTTTATGGCTGATTTTAAAATTATTAGAACACGTCGCCCTATTTCGGGTGCATTATTAGTAGCTTAATTAATTATGACAAAAAATTTCATTCATTCGGAGACTTTTAAAAAGATCATCATTAGCCTTATCATCGCTATTGCTGTGTTGGTAGTTTTCCGTGTTGGTATGGTTGTTGGTTTTAGACAGGCATCTTTTTCCTATCAGTGGGGTGAAAATTATTATCATAACTTTGCCGGTCCACGGCCAGGGATTTTGGGTGAGTTTGCTCCTGGTCATGAATTTATGGAATCTCATGGTACCTTTGGCACCATTATCAAAATTGATCCGTCAGACCTTGTTGTTAGAGATCAGTTTGGTAGCGAAGAGATTATCAATGTTTCTTCTAGTACCGTCATGAGGAATCATCAAAATTTGGTTACATTAAAAGATCTAAAATTAGATGATGGCATTGTTGTAATCGGCGAGCCTGCTGCATCTGGCACTATTGAAGCTAGTCTAATTAGAGTTTTACCACCACTTCCTTCTAATCCTTCTAAATAATTAAAACTCTAAAAATGAAACTAAAAAATTATTTTAAAAATATTCGTGGTTATATTGTTAAACACAAAATCATAAGCGGGTTAGTAGCGGTTATCATCGTTGTTGGTGGCTATTATCTCTACAATTCTACAAAGAGTTCTGGCCCGACGTCCTATGTTTTAGCATCCGTCTCTCGAGATACGGTGGTGGAGTCGGTCTCTGCTACAGGGCAAGTTTCTGCAGAAAGTCAGGTGAATGTAAATCCACAGGGCTCTGGGCAGGTCATCTCTGTTAATGTTTCTAACGGCGATAATGTTTCAGCTGGTCAGACGATTGCTGTTTTGGACGAGAGGAATCAGCTTGTGGCGCTTGATCAGGCGAGGGCTGGTTTAAAAAGTGCTCAAGCAAATTATGACAGCGTTGTTGCGGGTGCTTCATCACAGACTATTGCTGTAAGTCAGGCTTCTCTTGATTCTGCGAAGCTTGCTCTTAGCAACGCTAACCAAAATGTTATTGATAAACTAAACAATGCCTATAATAGTGCATATAACGCTATAGAAAACACTGCCGATCAGTTCTTTTCTAATTCTCAAGGTCTTGCCCCTCAATTTTTCTTGTCTGGATATGTTTTAAATAATCAACAATTAGAAATTCAGCTCGGTAGTGAGAGAGCTTCAACTGGAATCTTGTTATCAAAATGGAAAAATGACCTATCTTCTTTGAACCAAAATTCAGATATGAGCGCCGCTCTTAAAGAGGGAAATTCTAATCTGAATAGTATCGGGAGTTTTTTGGATGATTTAAATCTTGCTCTTAATTCGTATACTTTTGGATCAGGTGTTTCTTCTACTAATTCTTCAAACTCTAATTCTGGTTCAGGATCAAATAGTAGTGGAAGCGGTTCAAACTCTAATCTGGCAAATTATCAGTCATCTGTTTCTTCTGCTAGGTCCAACATTAACTCAAGCATAAGTAATCTATTATCTGCCTCACAATCTATTCAATCCGCACAGATTTCATTGGAGCAGAGTCAGGCTTCATTTAATCTGCAAGTAGCTCCTGCTGCTACGAGTAGCGTGGCTTCTGCAGAGGCTTCTCTCGAAAACGCTAAAGCTACCCTAAATACAGCGGAAAACAATTATCAAAATAATATTATCACGGCTCCTTTTGACGGAATCATCGGAGCCCTTTCTATTCAGAGAGGACAACAAGTCAGTGCAGGTACAGCTGTGGCAACTGTTTTGACTAATCAAAAAATCGCTAACGTCACTCTTAATGAAGTTGACGCCGCAAAAATTAAATTAGGAGATCCTGCAACACTCACTTTTGATGCTATACCTGATCTGACGATTGCTGGAAAAGTAGCAGAGGTTGACCCTGTGGGGACTGTTACTTCTGGGGTAGTAAATTACAGCATCAAAATTGCTTTTGCTACTCAGGATAGTCGTATTAAACCAAGTATGAGTGTGTCAGCAGCCATCGTCAGCAATGTCAGTCAAAATACTTTAGTTGTACCTAACTCTGCCATAAAGACTCAAGGTACTTCCACATATGTTTTGGTGGCTAATGGCGAAGAGGCGAGTTCAACGACCTCTACTATTGCGGGGGCAGTTACTCTAGCTAATACTCCTGTCGCTACGGTAGTTCAAACAGGTCTTTCAAACGATACAGAGACAGAGATAGTCAGTGGTCTCAATGAGGGAGATAGAGTGGTCACTCAAACAATCTCAAGCGGAACAACTAAAACGACTACAGCCCAAAGTGGATTGAGCTTGCTTGGAGGGTCTCGTTCTGGAGGTGGTGCTACGGGCGCTCTTCGTGGTGCTAGTGCGCCAGGTAGATAATATGATTGAAATTAAAAATGTTAAAAAAACATATGTTAGTGGTGAAGTTGAGACGCAAGCTCTCAAGGGAGTCTCTTTCACTATTGAGGATGGAGAATTTGTAGCTATCATGGGTCCATCGGGTTCTGGTAAATCAACTTTGATGCATATTTTAGGTGCGCTCGATAATCCAACTTCTGGAACTTATTTTTTAGATGGGAAAGATGTTTCTACTTTAACAGACGATGA
>CAJBRS010000075.1 GCA_903958115.1 uncultured bacterium
GGTGGTGCTGGCGTTATTATGGATGTTCATACTGGCGAAATGGTTGCCATGGTTAGTTTTCCTGAGTATGACTCTCAAACAATGACAGATGGGTCAAATGTTTCTGCTATCAATGGTTATTTTAAAAATAAAAATAATCCGTTTCTTGATAGGGTGACTGGAGGTCTCTATACTCCTGGCTCTATTATAAAACCATATGTTGCATTGGCGGCTCTGCAGGAAAAAATTATCGATCCAAATAAACAGATTCATACTATCGGATATATTTCAGTGCCGAATCCTTATGACCCAACACACCCATCTATCTTTAAAGATTGGCAAAATCAGGGCGATGTAGATATGCGTAAGGCCATTGCCGAATCGTCCGATGTTTATTTTTATGAAGTCGGCGGAGGCTATCAGGGGCAGGTTGGTCTTGGAATTAATAATATTGAAAAGTATGTTAGAACTTTCGGTTTCGGAGAAGCCTTTACTGGTATTTTTGCCGGACCAAAAGGAACCATTCCTAATGCAGAATGGAAGAAGGAAAATTTCAATGGAGAAGACTGGAGAATCGGTGATACATATCATACAGCTATCGGGCAGTACGGCTTTCAGGTAACACCTCTTCAGGCTGTACGTGCTGTTGCTTCATTGTCCAATAACGGAATTTTATTACAGCCAACATTGATTCATAATGACCCACGAGAATCTTCTACATTGAGACATAACGATGCTATTACAGACCCTGCTGATTATGAGATTGTAAGAGAGGGCATGAGACAGGGTGTACTTAACGGTGTGGCAAAAGCTTTGAATATTTCTGATGTAGAGGTTGCCGCTAAGACGGGTACTGCCCAGTTAGGTCTTCACAACGAATTTGTGAACTCTTGGGTAACTGGTTTTTTTCCATATAAAAATCCCAACTACGCCTTTGCTATTGTGATGGAGAAGGGACCCGTTCACTATGCTATTGGAGCTCCAGGAGTGATGGGGCAGATGTTGTTGTGGATGGGTAAAAATACACCAGAGTATTTTAAATAATGCATAACATAATGTCCTTATAAAGAGAGTAAGGCTTGGCCTAGCGGCCACGAGCGCTCTCTTTATAAGGACATTATGTTATGCATTACCTGTATTGCGTTGGTATTTTTTGCCTATTGCTAAAAGGGCATTTTTACTATACAATTCCGGCGTAATTATCAATATTTAAAAACCCTTATCATGGCCGATCAGAAGGAATATTTATCAAAAGAAAAGTATGTTGAATTAGAAAAAGAGCTAGATCACCTTAAGAAAGTGGTTCGTCGCGAGGTGGCCGAAAATCTAGAATATGCTAAAGGTCTTGGAGACCTCTCTGAAAATGCTGAATACCAGGAAGCTCGAGCTAATCAAGCTTCTACCGAAGAAAGAATTGCCAAGCTTGAAAACATATTAAAGAATGCTGAAATAATGACTATTCATCATAGCAACGTGATTAGCATTGGTTCCACTGTACACGTTAAGAAAGAGGGCGATTCAAAAAATCGCATTTATCAGATTGTCGGTTCAGAAGAATCAGATATGGCGACAGGTAAAATTTCTCTTCGTTCCCCAATGGGCCAGGCTCTACAAGGAAAGGAAAAAGGTGATACATTTGTGTTAAATACTCCAGCCGGTAAGGTAAACTACACTATTTTAGAGATAGAGTAACAAAAAAAGGCCGTGTCGCAGATGTGCGACACGGCCTTTTTTTTGTTGTATTCGCTACACTCATATAACGTCAAACGAGGACTTGTGTAAGCGAGCTTCCACAAGTCCTCGTTTGACGTTATAATACCCCTCATCATGGCATCACTTGAGGAATTACGACAAGTTAGGATAAATAAACTAAATCTTCTAAAAGAGAAGGGAATTAACCCATATCCTATAGAGTCTCATATTCAGTATTCTCTAAAAGAGGTTTCGGAAAAATTTGAAGAGATTGAGAGGTCGTCTGCAGAAATTGTTCTTGGTGGTCGCATTATGTCTTTACGTGAACAGGGCGCCATTATCTTTACTGATTTGTTTGATGGAACTGCTCGTTTTCAGGTGCTTGTTCATAAAGAAAAAATTGGAGACGATGCTTTTGATTTGTTTTCTAAAACTACTGATATTGGAGATTTTATAGAAGTCTCTGGTACATTATTTGTCACCAAGCGCGGACAACAAACCATTGAAGCTCATGGTTGGACGATGTTATCTAAATCACTTAGACCTCTTCCAGAAAAATGGCACGGACTACAGGATACCGAAGAGCGTTTCCGTCGTCGCTATCTTGATACTTTGATGGATGAAGAGGTTCGTAATCGTTTTCTTATCAGATCAAAAATCGTCAGTACAATTCGACGCATTCTTGATTCAGAATCTTTTGTTGAAGTTGAAACTCCAATTTTACAAGGGCTCGCTGGAGGGGCGACAGCTCTTCCATTCAAAACTCATTTCAATGCCCTAGATGAAGATTTTTTCTTGCGTATTGCTCCAGAACTTTTTTTAAAGAAATTATTGATCGGAGGTTTTCCTAAGGTCTATGAAATTGGCAGAAATTTTAGAAACGAGGGGATTGACGTTACTCATAACCCAGAGTTCACCATGCTTGAATTTTATGAGGCATACTCAGACGCTTCAAAACAAATGGTCTTTGTAGAAAAGCTAATTAAAGAAGTGGTGAAAACTGTTAGTCCAAGTAATTTAGAAATGGATTTTGATAAACCTTTCAGTGTTGTTTCTTACGATGATTTGCTCAAAAATGCTGGTGTCAAAGAGGGAACGAAGGCCACTCGTGAAGAGGCTGAGGCGGTAGCAAAATCTAAAGATATAAAAGTTGCTCCTTCGGATAGCCGAGCTAAGATTTTAGATAATATATATAAGAAATCTTGTCGCGGAGAAATTATTAAACCTACATTTATTGTAGATTATCCCGCAGATTATCTGCCTCTCGCAAAGAGATCTATTGAAGACTCTTCTCTCGTCAGCGCCTTTCAGTTGATAATCGGAGGACTTGAATGCGTTAAGGCATTTTCTGAACTTAATGATCCTATTGATCAAAGAGAAAGATTTGCTAAAGGTGACGAAGAAAAAAAATCTGGAGACGGAGAAGCTCAAACTACAGATGACGAATTCATCGAAGCAATGGAATACGGTCAGCCTCCTGCTGGGGGAGTTGGCATTGGTATTGACCGGCTTGTAATGATTTTGACCAATACTCACAACATTCGCGAAGTTATTCTTTTTCCTACATTAAGGCCTAAAAACTAGCTGGTTCTACTTAAGTACTCATATTGACTTTCTGTCAATAAAGTGATACAATATCACCAAACAAATACTTTTAGCTGTGGTCCGTGTGGATCAATTGGTTAATCGTATGCGTTCCTAGTCAAAAACCAAATAGGAGTCAGTTATCATGAAAAACTACGAGTTCAACGTTCGTGTTGTTGGCAAAGCAAATCTCAGTGAGCGTTTCTTTGAGGGAATCATCACTCACGGCGAGTACAAAGATCGCGGGATTGATCTGCCCTTCATCGGCGCCAGGATTGTGGATTTCCGTGACCCGCTCGATCCCTTCATCACTGAAGTGGAGACACGGTGGGCACTTAATCCTGGCGATGAGGTCATCGCCTCGGTAACCCCGAGTGATCTCAAGATGGAGCCGATCGCTTCGTTCAGTTGGGGTCCAGCCACTTCGAAAACCGGCAAACAATTGCCGTTCGGAAAGGCGCCGGCTTCAAAAGCTTCTGAAAAAGGTCGGGCTAACAACCGCAAGGTGGTTGGTACGATCTATCTTCCGGAGCTCGGCCTGCGGAAAAGTCCGCTCGGTCACGTGAGCGTTGTCGATGTCACCAATAACCGTCAGGTCTGGTGCGGTCCGATCAATCCGGAAAGATTTCCGGCGGCACTCGATGATTCCACGAAGTATCGCTACTTCGCCTGGACCGTTTCAAGAGATGGCGTGGTTTCCAAAGTGGAGATCTGCAATCCCTTGGATGTGGAGATCAGACACTCAGTTGCGGTGGTTTTAACGCCGGCGTCTGCGACCCCAGCGAAAGCTGCGGTCAAAGTCATTCCCGTCGTCGAGATTGCTCTGACTCCAGTCTTGATCCCAGCCCCAACTCAAACCCCGACCAAAGCCAAAGGTAAAGGCAAAAAGTCGGCTACAGATGCGGGAGCAGACGGACCATTGCCTCGGAAGCCTGCTAAAGTCAGCAAGCGCCACAAGAGGCTTAGTTCTGAAGAAGAGGCTTCGTTGATTGGTGATGGTGTCCTCCTCGTCAAAAACAGCGGGCCGAAGGTTCCTGTTCCGACTCAGCCTCCGACAGCGAAAGCTGGCGAAGTGGCCGTGCCGAAAATCATTGCTACCAAGCTTGCGGAGGCATCGACAGAAGACCGGGTTTATGACGAAAAAGACAAAACCCGTTATCGGATCATGAACCCGGATCGTCAGCAGCTCGATATCGGCAAGCTCAAGCAGCTCGTCGGTCGCGCCATCAAAGAAACACAAGAGGGTGGTTTGAGTGTCCTCGTTGACAGTCACGTCACTCTCGAGTGGGAGAAAACTCCTCGGCAATGGGTCCGTTGCACACAAAACATCGTGAAGGTCGGCGTTGACGCCTACTTCGCGAAGAATCCGTTGCAACCGGCTAAAGCTGAGCTGGCCACCGCCTAAACCAAAAAGAAAGGCAAAAAAGAAAAAAGGCGGTTAAAAAACAATACGCGGCCCCTATGCACGAAAGTGCATGGGGGTCGTTTTTTTATACAAATAATGTGGATAAGTGTGTTTGCATATGGGAGCTAGTGGTATACAATGGTAACTAAGTGGGAAAAAGTGGTAAATAAACCAACTCTCATTATCTATGCTTATCGGCGAATATACACACTCAATAGACGACAAAAACCGCATTTCTCTGCCGGTTAAATTTAGGAAGGAAGTTGGTAAAAAGTTGGTTGCTACTCACGGTCTCGATAATTGTTTATTTCTATACCCGGTTAAAGAATGGCAGAAGATTGCAGAGAAGCTTGGTGGGCTTGGCTTCGGTCAGGCGGACACAAGAAGCTTCAATCGTTTCCTTCTTGCTGGTGCGGTGGAAATAGATGTCGATACTATCGGTCGAATTTTGATCCCAGATTTTTTAAGAGACTTTGCAGATTTGAAAGGAAAAGTAGTTTTTGCTGGAGTCCACAATCGGATCGAAATTTGGAACGAAAAGAAGTGGGTCGACTACAAGAAGAAGATTGAGATGGAGGCCGATAAATTAGCCGAGAAGCTCGGAGAGATAGGTGCAGTTTAAAGTTATGAATGAAAATACCACCACGAATGTCCACAAGAGTGTTCTTTTACATGAAGCTATAGATGCTCTCAATATAAAGTCTGGAGACATATTTCTAGACGGGACTCTTGGAGGCGGTGGCCACTCGAAAGAAGTAGCACAGCGTCACAGAGGTACTGTTAAGATTATTGGCTTAGATATGGATGAGGAAGCTTTGAGGCGCGCTGAAGAAGTTCTTAAGCCACTTACAGCCAACTACGTTCTGAAACAGGCCAATTTTCGAAATATCGACATCGTACTTGATGAGATGGGTATTACTTCGGTCGATAAAATTCTGCTTGATCTAGGATTAAGTTCCAATCAATTGGAATTATCTGGCAGGGGATTTTCATTTCAGAAAGATGAACCATTGATTATGACCTTCGCTACTGCCCCTGATGAAAAATCATTTTCTGCTCGCGAGATTGTAAACAATTGGGAAGAAGAACACATCGCTGATGTTTTGTTTGGGTACGGAGAAGAATCATTTTCTAGAAAGATTGCTAAGACTATTTGCGAGGAGCGTCGAAAAAAATCAATAGAGACAACATTTCAGTTAGTCGAGGTAATCAAAAAGGCAACACCATTTTGGTATCACCATCGTAAAACTCATTTTGCCACTAAGACCTTCCAAGCGCTTCGTATCGCTGTCAATGACGAAATTAGGGCTTTGGATGATGGTGTCAGAAAAGGTTTTGAGAGATTGAAAAAAGGCGGACGAATGGCAGTAATTTCATTTCACAGTACAGAAGATCGTCTAGTCAAAAGATTTTTTAGAGAGCTTCAGAAAGACGAGAAAGCAAATATTAGTAAAAAACCGATAGTGCCAAAGGCCGAGGAAATTAGTAAAAATCCACGAGCTCGTAGTGCAAAGCTTCGGATAGTTGAAAAAATATAATGAACGCAACAAAAACAAACATTTTAAATACAAAAGTTTTATTCTGGATTTTCGCTAGCGCAGCCCTAGGACTATTTTTGTCATATGCTTTCTTGGTGAATGAAGCAATCATGAATGTCGTCAATCGACAAAAAGCAGAAGTTCAAATTTCTAAGATCAGCTCCGTTACTAGTGATTTAGAGGCCAAATATATTGCTCTAGAGAATGGTATTAATCTTCCTTTGGCCTATTCAAAAGGCTTTCAAGATGCAAAAGATGTAACTTTCATTACTAGGGTGACTGATGCCCCTGGCAGATTGTCTATTCGTTACTAAGCCCTCATTTTATGAAGGCTCATCCACCAATAGTAAAAATAAGAATAATTTCCGGAGTCATATTGTTGGTGGCTTTGCTCTTGGTTAGTAAGTTGTATTTGTTACAGATTGTTCATGGAAAAGATTTTGTTAATAGGGCGGACGCACAGTATGTGCGTCCGCCCCAGTATACTTTTGATCGCGGTTCAATTTATTTTCAAACAAAAGATGGAAACTTGGTTTCTGGAGCGACAGTGAAAACAGGCTATCTGATTACTGTTAATCCTAAATTGATCACCAATGCCGAAGATGCCTACCAAAAAATATCAAAGATAATTACAGTTGATCACGATACTTTTATAACCAAGGCTACCAAGCCGAATGATTCTTATGAGGAAATAGCCAAGAGAGTTGATGAAGACAAGGGTCTGGCTATCAACGCTCTTAAAATTCCTGGAGTCAGTATTTATCAGGATAAGTGGCGTATCTATCCAGGGGGAGACTTGGCGGCCCAGGTTTTAGGTTTCTTGGGTTATCAAGGAGATACTCTCGCAGGGCGTTATGGTCTTGAGCGTACATATGAAGGCGTTTTAAATCGAAATGAAAATTCTATGTATGTTAATTTTTTCGTCGAGTTATTTTCTAATATAAAAACAATTACTAATAATGAACCACAAGAGGGTGATGTAGTTACTACCATCGAGCCTACCGTCCAAAGTTTTTTGCAAGACGAACTCAAAAAAACAAATGACCAATGGTCGTCAGATTCAACTGGCGGAGTCATCATCGACCCAAAAACTGGAGAAATTTATGCTATGGCTCTTTACCCAA
>CAJBRS010000076.1 GCA_903958115.1 uncultured bacterium
CATTATTTATTTGCTCGGCATACTCGACTAAGTATTTCTCTATTTCATCAAGTTCAAAGTTATAAATCTTTTCAAGAAGTGATCTATCTAGTATATATTGCCCGTTGTAATAATCACCATTCCCGGTCTTCTTAATAAATTCTAATATTTTTTCAGTGATACGTTTGAAATTTCTTATACTCTGCTCGAAAGAGCCAAAAGAGCTTTCAAAGCGCTTAACCAGTAAGCGGCGCATAAAATCATACAAGTTTCTCTGTTGATTGAATTGCCGATTGTCTTTTAAGGACAATTTTTCATTAGTAATCGCATCTCTTTCAACTTCATATTCAAAAGGACGATAGATAGCTCCTTTAAATTGGCCACCCTCCTCAGGATCGCCAAAATACTGCTCTATGACTTTATCATAAAACATAGACTGGTCTTTTGTTAATTCGAAAAACCATTCTTTTGGATCCGCGACCTTGGATAGATTCTTAACCTCGTCCTTATAAGAAGGATTGTTCTGAAGGTCAAGGCGGTTGCGTCGAATAGTCACTGGCTCAATTACGTCTCTTATTTGTCTAGCAAGATAATGAGACCTCTGGGCCACCTTTTTAAGATCAATAGTTTTATCTCCAAAAAAACTTTGAAAGTATCCTTCCGCTTTCATTTTTTTAGCGTTATTCGCTGAATTCCAGTACTTTCTAATATACCCGAGCCGATCAAAAGTCCCCCTAAAAGCCTTGAATTTATCCACCAGATTATTTTCCAAAGTAATTGATGATTTTTTCGGGGTAATAAAAAGTTTTAGCAAAGAAAGAATATCACCTGGCCTGTTATTAAAAGGCGTGGCCGTAAGCAAAATAACTATTTTATTACGACAGATATTCTTTAACATCTCATAGTCCTTGGTGTCCTGGTTTCTAAAACGATGAGCTTCATCAACAATCACCACTTCAATGTCTTCATGTTTATTTACAAAATCAGCAATATTCTCTAGGTCGCCTAAAGACCAAACCTCCCAGCCTTCTTTCGAAAGACCAAATTCTTCCACATACTTTTTCCAGCCCGAATTCTTGTTCCTATCTCCGATAATACCGGGAGGACAGATAACGATGCCACGCTTTTTAAGCTCTTTGGCAACCGAACAGGCGATAACTGTCTTGCCTAAACCGACAACATCCGCGATGATCACGCCGTTATTATTGTCTATAACCGCCAGCGCCTGCTTAACCGCGTCCAATTGATATTGATAAGGCGTATAGCCATTTTCCTCTAGTGTTTTAACCAATGATTGCCCAATTTCGCGCTCTTCAAATGAGTCAAGATAGGTTTTCAAAACTAAGACAAAAGCCTCAAAAGGGGTAATTTCCTTAATAAGAGTTTCTTTTTCAACTATCTCAATTAGCTTTCTTTTAGCTTCTTCGTATTCGGTTATTTTCACCGCTTCATCCCACAAAGAGTCAAAATAACTTTCCGCATCTTCAAAGCCGAAATCGCTTAGTTCCACATTGAATTCTTCCTGTGTTGTCAAACCGGCCCTGGTTAAATTACTACTCCCAGTAATAAATAAGTTTTTCCTACCAACTTGACCTTCTTCCAATTTAAACAAGTAAAGCTTGGCATGATTGGGATTATAAGTCTTTCGGAGCATTAACTTATCATCCCGAATTAATTGGATAAAAAATCTTACCTGTTCGTAGAATTCTTCAGTATCAAAATTTTCAGTATTTAAAGACTTTTTAACTGACTGGAGAAACTTATAGGTTTTTTCTTCGTCAGAAAGCTGTTCGTCTTGGGCGGCAAGCTCAAGCATGCCATAATTTGTAATATCGACATTGAGGCCTACAAGGATTTTTATTTTTTGATCAGGTTTTTCTTTTAACCCTTTATATAATTCCCTAATACCGGAAAAATAGAAAAAACCGACCAGAAATTTTAGCTCATCGCTTTTTTGAATCAACTCAATCAGTCGTTTTTTAAGA
>CAJBRS010000077.1 GCA_903958115.1 uncultured bacterium
CATAAAAGATTTTTACATTCCGAAGAACTTCTTCAATCACGCGGAGTCGCTCCGTCAGGCTTTCGCCCATTGCGGAAGATTCTCGACTGCGGCCACCCGTAGGTGTATGGTCCGTGTCTCAGTACCATCGGTGGGGGTCAGCCTCTCAGCTCCCCTAGACGTCATAGCCTTGGTAAGCCATTACCTTACCAACTAGCTGATATCCCGCAGGCCATTCCTTTAGCGATAAATCTTTAATCGTCTTGCGACGATACTATCAAGTATTAGCTAACCTTTCGGCTAGTTATTCTTGACTTTGGGGGAAATACCTACGTGTTACTACCTCGTTCGCTACTGCCCTTGCGGGCCGTTTAACTTGCATGCCTTATCCACGCCGCCAGCGTTCATCCTGAGCTAGGATCAAACTCTAAAATTAAACTACATAAGTAATTTATTTATAGAACGGAACAAAATAGAAAATGTTAGCTTTCGCTACAAGACTACCCTTTCCAGAGTTTGACCGAAGCTCCTAAATTATTAATTAAAGGAATATATTTTAACTTGCACGTATTTTCAAATACGTTCTTAAAGAATTTCAAAGATCACGCCCTACTTAAGGCGTAAGCGCTATTATATAGATATGGCAGAGGAAGTCAAGCGAGGCTAGGAATAGGGCTAATTAACGACAAGTTGAAGTACCGGATTGAGCAAAAATAGAGTCAACTTCGACATCTTTATCGAAATTTTGACCACTTATACCAGAACAAATATATGAGTCTTGTTTAGAGCACAACTTGCCAAGAATTGCGATCTCCTGACCATTTGGGGAGATATTTACAGAGTATGAGCTACACGAAGGAAGAGAGGCGCTGGAAGTAGTAGAGATCTGAAAACCAGAAAAAGACTTCTTTGACTGATAATATGTCATAGCGCCGACAAAGGCATTATCAACATCTAATTGAACTACAGCGTCGTTCCCTTTCTGCCTAGCAACATTTAAACTAGCCAAAACAATTGAGGACAAAATACCCAAAATGGAAATCATTATCAAGACCCCTAAAACCACCACCACAGCGATGACTGCCCCATTACTCTTGTGTTCTGGATTCTTATAGACCACCACACTTTTTGCCATTTTATCGTGCAAGGCTTGTTTCTTTTTCGTAAAACCAGCCATTATAAAACCTATCATTAAAATAATTGCTGAGACCCATTTACCAATTGTTTCTCGTAATATAATCCTACCGATCGGAAGCTTGGTACCATCCTCAGCTGTCACCATGACGCCAACGGCTTTCTTGCCTAAAGTAGCGCCGTAAACATCTGTCATCCAAACAAAATAAACCCACGTTAAGACCACCCTAACAACCATAGAAACGATACTTTGAACAATCTCCTGAGCAAGATTAGAAGGAGTGTGGACAAAGAATACCTGCAAAATAGACAATATCAAAAATAAAGCCCCTAGAATAAAACCATCTATCATGTTGGCCACCCACCTTATCCAAAAACCCGCATATTTCACAGAAACAGTAACATCAGAAACAGGCTTACTAATAACTGGATCAATAATAGTACCTTCAGGGTTCATAATTTTAAAAGATAATGATAATACTGAATATATTAACATAAATTGTGGAAATACGGCCTACCCTAAAACTATATCCTTGATATACTAAGCCCATGTCTGATATAGAATTCGAAGACCGAAGTTATTCTCCATCAAAAAGAGGTAGCGATCTTGCCACAAATAAATCAGGCAAGAAATCAAGCATGGTAGGACTATTGATGCGTTACGGCATAAAAAGTGAAAATGCAGCCAACATAATACTAGTTGGAGTAGCTCTATTCTTTTTTGCCGCCTCAGCCTTAGTGCTTTTGCTATTTAAATAATGAAAAACAAGGGCTTCACCTTAATCGAACTCATGGTGGTAATCTCGATTATCGGTTTTTTGTCGTCTATTGTATTAGCAAGCCTGAATGTAGCAAGAGAAAAAGCTAGGATAGCAGCGGCACAAACTTTTGAACAACACAATCTCCAAACATTAGGAGCAGAGGCGGCAGCATCTTTTGAATTTAAAGAAGGTTCTGGTCTCACCACAACAGATTCTTTAAATAGCAACCTCCAAGCCACTCTGAGCAATAGCGTAGTCTGGTCTAGTGATACTTTTGATGGTAAGGGTTACTCACTATCCTTTCCTAACGGGGGTTCTGGAACTGCTTATGCTGCAGCACCCCCATCATACTCACTCGGAATATCCAACCTGAATTTTTCTGTATCGACTTGGGTTAAGACAACCGCAGGCTTTGGACAAGGAGTTTTTGTTGGTAATACTGGGAACGGTAACGGATTTAGATTTGGATTGTTGTATAACAACGGAGCTCCTCCCGTTATATATTTCTTGGTCGGAAATGGAACAGTTATTACAGAGTCTGGTTGTGGAAATGGTGGCAAAGTAATAAATGATGGTAGATGGCACAATATTACTGCATCATTTAATAAAGATGTCGGGCAAGTAACATGCTATTTAGATGGAATGTCTACAGGTAGTACCCCTATTGTAAATTATTCCGGCATGCAAGATGGCAACTTCAAAATTGGCGACGGCATATGCTGTGGATACAACACCTACTCCGGTGAGTTAAAACTAGAAAATGTACGAGTGTACAAACAATCACTGACAGCTGAACGCGTAAGAGAAATATACGCAGAAGAAAAATCAAAAGATTATATTACTTTCCTTTCTTATCCTGCCATTTAGCAATGGTTACCAAAAGAGGTGAAGCCAAGAAGATTGATGAATATGTTCCAGCGATGATACCAACCAGAAGGGTTAGAGAGAAATCTTTTGTTGTTGAAGATCCAACAAAGTAAAGGACCAAGAGAGTCAGAACTACAGTAAGAGATGTGTTGATTGACCTTGTGAATGTCTGACCGACACTTCTACCAACGGTATCAGCAAAGTCTTCTTTCTTATTTTTCTCTCTATTTATTCGAAGATTTTCTCTGGTTCGATCAAAAACCACAATGGTGTCGTGGATAGAGAAACCAAGTATCACCAAAATAGCCGTGACAAAGAGAGTGTCGATCTCAAAGCCCTTAAAGTGGCCTAGGATTGAGAACACCCCAACAGGAACAACAACATCGTGAATAAGGGCAATAATAGCGATAAAACCATAGATCCAAGACGAAACAGGTTCAGACACCTTCCTAAAGGCAAAGGTAATAAATAGCACAATAGCGATGATTACAAAGACAATGGCCATCAAAGCCTTTCCTCTAAGCTCAGACCCGAGAATAGGGCCGATGGTGTCATAAGTGTCCACAGTAAGCTTCACAGCTCCATTTTGAGTTAAGGCATTCATAATCGCTACATGCTCATCTTCAGAAAGATTTCTGGTACGAATTATAAAATCGCTATTACCACTTGAACGAACTGAGGCTTTTGAATCTATTGATGATATTTCCTGTTGCACTAATGCAGACTGAGGTCGGGCGTCTGTGTAAGTGATCTGAATAAGAGTACCGCCTTTAAAATCAATCCCCTCATTAAGACCCCAAACAGCCAAAGAAGCCACAGAGATTAGTATGGTTATTATTGAGAAGATATAAAATATTTTTCTGTATTTGATGACGAACATGGTTTTATTTTTTAGAGTTACTGCTATGGAATAAAAACTTTACAAACTTATTATTACTATCAGACGGAGAAATTGCCAACAAGAATGTCCTAGAAATACTAATAGCAGTCAACATACTGGTCAAAACACCGATACCGAAGATAAGGGCAAAACCACGAATAATAGCAGTGCTTGAGAACCAGAATAGGATGATGGCTGTAATAATACTTGAAAGGTTCCCGTCGCGGATAGAATTCCAAGCCCTAGAAAAACCTTCTCTAATGGCGTCCTCTATAGAAAGCCCCTTTCGAAGTTCCTCCTTAGTTCTCTCGAAGATCAGAATGTTTGCATCTACAGCCATACCAATAGACAGGATAAATCCTGCCAAACCAGCAGAAGTCAGAGTAACAGGAATGAGCTTGAAAATGGCTAGGTTAATCATTACGTATATTGAGAGAGAGATCGCAGCAATAACGCCTGGTAAACGATACCAAAGGATCAAGAACAATACGATAATTAGAAAACCCCAGATACCAGCCTTTATGCCCTTATGTAGGGCGTCAGCACCCAATGAAGCCCCTATAGTCTGAGTTCCTATTAGTTTAATTGGAACTGGTAAAGCCCCGTAATTTAGATTGCGGACCAAAAGCTTAGCGTCTGTTGGGGTCATGTTACCTCCTGAAATCTGAGCTCGGCCATCGCTAATCTCTTGTCTAACAACTGGAGAAGAAATGACTTTCCCATCTAGGAAAATCGCTACTTCATTACCAACATTACCTTTTGTAATAGAATCAAAAAGACTTGTTCCCTTATCATCGAACACTAGGGTAACAAGAGGTGCCGCTGTCTGAGGATCAAATTCTAATTGAGCATTCTTCAAGTATCTTCCATCAAGCCCCGTAGACACAAAGGCCTTATCTATGTCCTCCTGGGTCGAAGTAGAAGTGAGAGTCTTCACCAAATCAGCATTCACTAATTTGAATTCGAGTTGAGGTGTTTGACCAATTATATTTATAGCAGTGTTTACATCAGTGACGCCAGGAAGTTCTACTACAAGTTTTTCTAATTTCTGACCATCTAGAAGTTTAGCTTCTTCTACCTGCACTAGTGGTTCAGAAACACCAAAAACATTAACTCTATTTTCGATGACATCTCTAAGTGTCTGCATTGAGTCAGAAACGTCTGCGGTTGACACCTTTGAGACATCTGCCTGATAAACAAGGTGCGAACCACCGTTCAAATCCAGCCCTAATTTAAAAGGAAAGCCACCGACTGAAGAAGCGGGCTTAAACTGAGAATAGTAGTTAAAAAAGCCGATTCCGACAGCGGCCAAGATAATAAAAACGGAAATAATGCGGGTTTTCATAATGTAGAAATAGTATATAGATTTTCCTAAAATACGCAAATCAGGCTCTTTTTAGACTCCCGATTCTATACAAAGGAAGATCTTCTTGTGTTATTCTATATGTTATAAAAGATGTATTTATCGAAAAACAAAAAAAGAACTCCAATAAAAGGATTCACCCTAATTGAGCTCATGGTAGTAATCTCGATTATCGGTTTTTTGTCGTCTATTGTATTGGCAAGTTTGAATGTGGCGAGAGAGAAAGCCCGAATAAGTTCTGGAGTACAGTTTAACGCCTCACTTATTCATCGCTACGCCCAAGTAGCCTATTACAACTTTAATGACAGCACTCCTAATGACCAAGCTGGTAAAAATAATGGTGTAATAACCGGACCTGTTAGTTTCTCCTCTGACACATTCTCTGGATTAGGAAAGTCGGCTTCTTTTAATGGTGGTGAAATAACTATCCCAGATGACCCGAGTCTCGACTTTAATACGAGTCAGAGTTTTGCTCTATCAGCCTGGATTAAAACCACAGACCGCAATCATATCCGCATTATAAGCAAAGGACATTGGGGATTCAGTCCAGGATATGTCTTACAAATACATTGTTGTGATAGTAATGGGAATGAACAACTTGTTGCGGGGATTAACCATGCGTATTTTTATACTTCTAATAACAAAGACTTAGCTGACAATCGATGGCACCATATTGCCGCAGTCTTTGACAGAGAAAACAAGAAAATAACTGCCTACATTGATGGAAATGTCGCTCCCCCATTTAACAACGCTGGCTATTGTGGAACAATTCAAAACGGATATCTTGATATCAGTAATTGTGGAACAGATATCGTCTCAGCAACAACCGACCCTCTTTGTATCGGTGCAGGAGACTCATCTTGTGCCGAAGAATTTTTCTATGGCCTAATAGACGAAGCCATGGTGCTCACCGACACAACCTCCTCCAGTTTCCTAGAAAAAGATATAAAGAATATATATAAAAATGAATTAGCCTATCATTTAAACCCCTAGAAACTCGTTCTTAATGACATCTTTGTGAGCTGCTCTAGCATATCGACGCATACCCATCAAAATACCTAAGCCCCCAAACTCAGTAAGTAAGTGAGAACCTCCATAACTCATAAACGGAACTGTAATACCAGTGACCGGCAATAAACCTATATTCATACCAATATTAATAAAGAAATGACTCATGAAGAAAATGGCCAAACCAGCCCCAAAGAGTATCTCGAAATTTGTTTCGCCACGCGTAGCGTTATAAAGAATACGCCAAATAACAACACCAAATAAGAAAAAGGCGATCAAAACCCCAACAAATCCCCACTCCTCTGCAAAAGCGGCAAACATAAAATCTGTTTGGTACTCAGGCAAAAATTTCAATCTTGATTGTGTACCATACCCAATCCCCTTACCTAAAAATTGCCCCGAACCCACGGTAATGGTTGATTGGTAGGCGTTATAGCCACTACCTGATATGTTTGCCACGGGGTGCAAAAAGTTGAGAATTCTTTCTTTCTGAAACTCTTTAAAACCAAAATGCCAAAGACCAAAAAAACTAACAGTCCCAATCATAAAGACTAGCAATAAATGTTTTCTAGAAATTCCAGAAACCAAAACCATACCAAACCAAATACAAAAAATGATAATGGCCGAACCAAAATCCGGTTGAATCAATATCAAAGCAAAGATAATAAAAGCATAAACCCCAGAAACAATAATATGTTTAATATTAGCTATTTCGATATGTCTCCTAGAAAAATACTTAGCTAAAATAAGAATGAGGACTATTTTGATTGGATCGGCAGGCTCAAAGGCCACCCCCCCAACATTAAACCAACTTCTGGCACCTTTGGAAACATGGCCCAAAAC
>CAJBRS010000078.1 GCA_903958115.1 uncultured bacterium
AGCTAAATTGCCAGACTTCTCACCGGAACTGACCAATTCGATCAACAATTTAGGAAAAATGTCTTGATGCAGATTTAGACTAAACCCAAGTGATCTACCCTTTTGAACTTTCTCGCCAATATCAGTCAAAGCTCGACTACAAACCCCCTGTGTCCACATTTTATTCGCGCACAACAGACAGTCTGGCACCGACAGCCCAGCAGAAAGTAGCAATGAAAAAATTCGACAAAATTGAACTGAAAAGTATGTCCTCCATAAATTACCACTTGGAGGACATTTCAAAAGCATGATCAAAACCCTAGATCTAATCCTTTCTGAACTTTTCCAGGAATATCCCACCACACCAAGAAAAAGCAAAACAATAAAAACCAACAACACCAAATGGTGCTGGAAAATAAAAACCAACGAAATTAAAAAATTCGTTGTCCAAGGCAGGTCTAAGTTCATGCTTGTAAATATAGGAATGATTTTAGGAAAAATAAAAATAATCAGACCACCAGCAACGATTAATGTACCCAGCATAATAATCACTGGATATATTAAAGAGGAAATAAGTTGATTTTGCAGAGCTCGCTGTTTTTCCAAATTGTGCGATAAATAATCCAAAGAACGAATGAGCTGACCAGATTTTTCCCCAGCAGAGATAAGCTCAATAGAAAAGACATCCCTAAAAAGAAGGGTCTCACTGAATGCTGCAGACAAGGCCTGCCCAGAAGCAACCAACCCTGCACTCTCTTCAATCTTTTTTCTTAACTTTTTACCACTCCCCTCTGCCAAAAAATTTAAAGCCTCAACCGGAGCCATATCAGCCCTAAGTAAAAAAGAAAATTTCCGTAGAAAAAATATATGATCTCTAATCATGGACGGCTTTGATTACTTCTCCTAGTGTTGTTACTCCATTATTAACCTTGGCCAGCCCATCTTCTTTCATCCCGACCATACCCTTTCTTTCAGCAGCTTGTCTTAGGTTGCTAAGTGGACACTGACGATGAATGATTTCTAGCAATTCATCGTCAAAAAGTAATACTTCATTAATGGAAGTACGCCCAGAAAAACCTGTATGCAAACAAACATCACAACCCCCAGCAGAAGTATTGCAGTTCTGACAAATTTCTCGGACCAGGCGTTGAGCAATTACCAATCGCAATGTTGCTCCCAGCAAATAGGCAGGAATACCCATATCTAAAAGACGTGGAATAGCTGACGTAGCGTCATTCGTATGCAAGGTCGACAAAACCAAGTGCCCCGTCAAAGCAGCATTGACAGCAATTCTAGCCGTCTCCTCATCACGAATCTCTCCCACCATAATAATATTGGGATCTTGTCTTAGTACTGACCGAAGTCCTGAGACAAAAGATAATCCTCCATTCCCCGAGGAAGACACCTGAATTTGAATTATATCGTTGAATAAGTATTCAACAGGATCCTCGAGAGTAACAATAGATTTCGTTTCAGATGATAAAATTTGGAGCAGAGAATATAGCGTTGAGGTCTTTCCAGACCCAGTCGGACCAGTGCACAGAATTAGCCCCGAATGATTGAGTAAGCCATTTTTAATTCTTTTCTCTGAACTTTCACTAAAACCTAGCTCATTCAAAGCGAAAGATTTGTGGCCATTGTGGAGCAAACGTAAAACAACACGCTCGCCATGACAGGAAAGGATAATAGAAATTCGAACATCAACATCTTGAAACTTAAACCTCCCATCCTGTGGCCGGCGGTGTTCATCAATTTTTAAACCAGAAAGTATCTTCAAGCGCGAAATAACTTCTGGCTCCAAATTCTTTTTTAAAAAATCATAGTGGCAAAGCAGACCATCAATCCTAAACTTTACCTCTAACATGTCTTTGAGTGGATTCAGATGTATATCAGAAGCATCCAAAGAAATAGCTCTTTGTAAAATAGAGCTGACTATCTCGATAACGTTATCCTCATTCGACATGAGGAATAGTATAAAAAAGGAGCAATGAAATTTTGCTCAAAAAATAATAAAGACATAATAAAAACATCTTGTTAAACAGACCGCTCCGGGGCGCTTGCCCAAGTCTTAGTCTTTATTAAGAGTAATTTTATTATGTCTTTATTAAAACTTTCGGACCACAGCCTTTACCACTGCGGCAATACGCATATCAGACTCAGGATAAATTGGCGCGTACTTTTTATTTGCAGGCAAAAGATAGAACCTGCCAGACTTATCTTTCTTAAAATATTTCATCGTCCAACCACCATCCACTTCAGCAATGACAATCTCACCTTCCTTGGCATAATCCTGACGCTTTACTACGACCAAGTCCCCTTCAGTAATATGAGCCTCGATCATTGAATCACCCTTAACCTCCAAAATGTAAGTTTTGTCTTTATCTCCAAGTATAAACTCGTCCAAACTCATCGTATCTGTAAATGTCTCCTCCGCCATAGTAGGAATACCAGCCTCAACCACCCCAAGCATGGGAACTTGTCCAAACAAACTATTAGGAATGAGCTTACCTTGTTTGTCTTTGGAAACAATTCCCTCTTCCACCAACTTGTCTATCAACTTGTAGACAGCATTACGAGATTTAAAACCCACAAGATCCATAATCTCCTTATACACTGGCATACGCCGATGTTTTTCGTAGAAAGCTAATATCTTGGATTTATAATCTTGGTACATTTTTTATAGGAAAGAGAAGAAACTGAATGATCGGCCCCAACTCTTCTGATTGACCTCCTTAAGACGCTTCACTAGCATCTTGTGACGCTTTGCTAGACCATTGTAAGGACGACCCTCAATGATCATTCTATCAATTCTATCATTGATATTGTGGATCTCGTTAGTAATCGAATCTAATATTTTATGCTTGCTCATATTTTTGTTTTGCGGCCTAGAGGGCCTTAACTAATATGAGTATAGTATAAGTGAACACTTGTTCACCTGTCAAAGAGAGAACTGTGGATAACTTAACACCTCTCCCTTAACGACATAATCTAGGGTAAATAAAAAGTGTTATTCCATCTCTTCAATCGACTGAAACCCTGCAAGG
>CAJBRS010000079.1 GCA_903958115.1 uncultured bacterium
TCCTTTTCTCATCTTCTTTAGGCTTTAGCCTCCCTTAGTGGTTTTGAGTGATTTTTTGTGCCTGACATGCGGTTGCCTTCGCAAGGCTTGTTGGAAGGATTGCGCGAAGGCTACCGCAGGCAAATAGTTTTAAGTGCTTGGGGATAAAGCCGGGAATAAAAAGTGGCTTAACAGTATGTCGCAAAAACTATGCAATTCTTGCGACAACAGAAATGTGCTTTCCAAATGGCCGCGTTTCAATCTATAGGATCTTGGCAAGAAAATGATTGACAAAACGTTAATTTTGGTCTATATTTTGGTATGTAAATGACAGGATTTGATAATTTTGTTACTTAGAGAGGTGGTAAATGACAAAAGATGAGATAATTCAGATACTTGACGATTGGAATTTTTGGAATCGAGACCAGAAAATAGGCGTTTCGAGGCCTATCTATATTTCAAGGCTTGAGTCCCTTTTTTCTTCCAACCAAGTTATTACTATAACCGGCCCGAGGCGTGCAGGTAAATCATTTATTATGCGTCAAATGATAAAGAATCTGATCAATAATGGGCACAATTCAAAAGATATAATGCATGTTAACTTTGAGGATCCGCGGTTTACTGAGTCGGGAGTTTCACTTTTAGGAAAGATTTTTGAAACTTACCAAGAATATGTATCTCCCCAAAACAAGCCGATCTTGTTCATTGATGAAATACAGGAAATAGAAGGCTTCGAGAAATGGGTTAGGATGATGCATGAACTTTCAAAGGCAAAACTCATTATATCTGGTTCAAACGCGCTCCTCTTGAGTCAGGAGCTTGGCACATTGCTTACCGGAAGGCACCTCGATATGGAGGTCTTTCCGTTATCCTTTGGAGAATTCCTTTCTTTTAATAATATCTCGTTAACTGGAACGCTTGGGTTGGTCGGGCGAGAGTCGGACGTAAGAGGAGCTTTACGAAAATACATTGAAAACGGCTCTTTCCCCGAAGTCGTTCTGTCAGAGCAGAAAAAAGAGATTTTATTGAGCTATTTTGAGGATGTCATAACTAAAGATCTTTTGCGAAGATTTAAGATTAAGAAGGGTCAGGATTTGAGATCCATTGTGAAGTATTACCTCTCGAATATTTCTGCGCCCTCCACATTTAAATCAATAGAGCGGTCGCTTGATATGTCAATAACGAGCGTCAAGAGCTATACCGGATATCTCGAACAGGCATATCTAATCTTTTCATTAAAGCGATTTTCATTCAAAGTTAAAGAGCAGGAAAAAAGTCCGCGCAAAATTTACGCGATCGATACCGGTTTATGCAACGCTGTCGGTTTTAGATTCTCGGAGAATTATGGAAGGCTTGCCGAGAACGTTGTATTTGTAGCCCTCAAACGCAAGCAAAGCTTAAATCCGAATATGGAGCTGTTCTATTG
This sequence comes from uncultured bacterium, assembly GCA_903958115.1. Classification (GTDB taxonomy): domain Bacteria; phylum Patescibacteriota; class Minisyncoccia; order Phycocordibacterales; family CAWITU01; genus CAJBRS01. Next base: position 1,406 of record CAJBRS010000079.1, read on the forward strand.
GAAAGATGCCCAGCACCACGAGGTCGATTTTGTTATCAAAGACGGACTGGATGTAACGAGCTTGATTCAAGTCTGCTGGAATATGCAGGACGAGAAGACAAAGAATCGAGAGTTGCGCAGTCTCCAAAAAGCCATGAAAGAATTAGACGTGGCCACAGCTACAATAATTACTGAGGGTGCGGAAGACGAAGAAAAGCTGAACGGTCATACGGTAAAGATAGTGCCTCTCTGGAAATGGCTTTTGGCCGAAGAAAGCCTGCCTGCCGGCGAGGCA
>CAJBRS010000080.1 GCA_903958115.1 uncultured bacterium
AGACGAATCCGCATCGCCGCTACTGATTCCCTATTCAAAATGTTAAAAGATCAGGGAGTACCTTATCACCCAGAAGTCGGACAGTCAGAAGCTAGCGCCACCACTTACGTTCTAGAATTTCCAGTTAAAGCTCCTGCCAACTCCCTATTCAAAGACGACATCAGCGCTATCGACCAATTAGAGCACTGGAAAGTTGTAAAGTTAAATTACACTGAGCACAATCCTTCTGTAACAGTTTCTGTCAGTGATAACGAATGGATTGCTGTTGCCAACTGGATCTACGAAAATTGGGACATTGTTGGAGGTCTTTCATTCTTACCTAGAGACAATCATGTTTATCAGCTTGCTCCATATGAAGAAATTGATGAGAAGCGATACTTAGAATTAGCTAAGAGACTTGAGAACATTGACTACTCAAAGATTATCACTTACGAAAAAACAGACGAGCTTGATCTTAAAAAAGAACTAGCTTGCGTGGCAGGAGTTTGTGAGATCGCTTTGTAATCAAAGATGCTGATTGTTTTCACTGGAAATGGTAAGGGTAAGACAACAGCAGCACTTGGGCAGGCATTTAGGGCTGTAGGAGACGGCAAGAATGCTTTAATGGTTCAATTCATAAAAGGACCTTGGAAGTCAGGCGAAGATACATCTTATCTTCGCCTTTCTCCTAACCTAAAAATTATTAAAAAGGGGTTAGGCTTTGTTGGGATTTTAGGAGACAACCTACCGCGCCAAGCGCATATTGATTCTGCCCGAGAAGCGCTAGACACAGCCAAAGCTGAGGCCAAAAACGGCTGGCACATAATAATTCTAGACGAGATATGGAACGCTCTTAAATTAGAACTAATTACAAATGTTGAAGTATCGGAAATAATCACTTTCCTCACTCCCTATTGCGAACATCTTATACTCACAGGACGAGACTGCCCACAAAATTTCATAGACCAAGCAGACCTTGTCACTGAAATGCGCGAAATAAAGCATCCTTATAATACTGGAACTGTTGCAAAAAAAGGATTAGAGTTTTAAAAATCCCTACCGGTCTTTCGAGCGGTAGGGATTTTAATGTTTTACGAAGTGATTTGTGGCGTAATCAACCCATTAATTCTTGGCATCTCTTATGCGCCGAGCAACCAAAAAATAATCGATCTCCTTTCTCAAGGGTCATAACCAAGGGCTTGCAACTCAGAAGTTTTCCGCATTCGCCGTAAAGACAAACGACTTCGAACAATCCTGTCAATGTATGATAGCCGTCTTTCCTTTCGACAAAAACTCTGGGACCAAATGTTATCCAGTAGCTTTCTTTTGAGCAAGCCTCCCCGTGGCAATAACTGCTATGGCTGCTTGTCAGCCAAAAGACCCTTGAAACCAATCTAACCACAAAGAATAGAACTTTTTGAAAGAACATTTTTATTGTTCACCTCCTTTTTTGTTTACTATGACGAAATCTTTAAGCCAATGAAGTGGGTATTCCTCAACAGCTATACCCAAGCTTTGTGCGACCTCTCTCTCCCAGATTGCACCTACAGAAGTAGACCAATCTGGCAGAAATAAAGTCCTGCTAATGAAACCAGATTCGAAGACTCGACGGTAAAACACTTCCAGTAAATCAACACAGTATGGTTGGCCTTCTTTGAAACGGATAACCCGAATCATTGCGTCTTGAAAGTGAGCTTGATTAAAGACAATCACCCCCATCTCCTCAGCTTTCATAACAGCAAAATCGAACCGGTCCATATTATTCTTTAAATTTCCAAGACCTCCGGTAGACATTGGCCCACAAATCTGGACGATTTCTCCATCACATGTCTGATGGATGAACTGAAGCGCCCTGATAGCAATTTCGGCAAGGTCGTGAAGAGAGGTGGCCTTATTCATAGCCTCCCTCTCTCTCGCAACCCAAATTTTATGAAACATCTGTAACCTCCTTTTTTTCAGTAGACTACACCAAATCAAACCGAAAAACAATTAAGCATTAACCTCAGATGGAATAGCTCGATCTTCTTTAGTTAACATCTTTCCTTCCTCATTCAAAGTATAAATTACTATATCTCCAAAAAGCATTTCTAGTTTAGAAACATCTTCATCAGAAATACTCTCTATATATTTCATCAAAGCACGCAAAGAATTACCATGAGCAACAATCAAAACATCCTTTCCTTCTTTCAGAATTGGCAAAATTGTTTGTAAATAAAATGGCACCACGCGATCATAGACCATTTTAAGAGTCTCCCCATGAGGAATTGGATAATCCCATCCCCGACGCAGCTTATTGAACTCTTCTTCACCAAGAATCTTTTCCATTTCCCATTTATCTTTCCCAGTGTAATCACCATAATCACGTTCATTCAAGGCAGCACTACGATGAATAGGTACATCTATAGAAGCTCCGTTCTCCATACAAAGAAGTGTCTCTAGCGTTCTGATTTGATCTGAAGCAAAGGCTACATCGATAGGAATGCCAGACAAAAGCTTCCCCATTTTCCTAGACATTTCCAATCCATATTCTGTTAGTTCTACATTTGTGCAACCTGTCCACTTACCCAACTTATTCCAAGTCGATTCGTGATGTCGTGCAATTATGAGTTTTCCAATCATGAGGTATTTTAAAAAATTATTTTAACACCACTAAATTAGGAGGTGTTCGTCCTTCTATAAATTCGATGACATTCTTTGCGGCAATCACAGCCATTTCATCACGAGCAGTCACGCTCGCTGAAGCTATGTGTGGCGTCAAGATAACATTGTCTAATTTAGCCAAACCCTTCGAAAGCTTCGGCTCAAATTCAAAGACATCCAATCCAGCGCCAGCAATTGTTTTATTTTTCAACGCAGTCACCAAAGCCACTTCGTCAATCACTGCTCCACGAGAAGTGTTTACCAAAAAAGCTGAGGGCTTCATCATCGCCAGACGATTAGCATCAACAAGATGACGAGTAGTAGGTAAAAGTGGTGTATGTAAACTAACAACATCAGCCTCTTTCAAAACTTCTTCTGGGGTAGCTCTATACTCTGCACCAAATTCTTGCTCGAGCTTATTATTTCTAGCAATATCAGTATAAATAATCTTCATACGAAAAGCCTGCTTGGCAATGATCGCCGCCCTAGTACCAATTTGTCCAGCACCGATGATACCAAAAGTCTTATCCAATATATCAGTACCTACAAAATGTAGAGGCGCCCAGCCTTTGTATTTTCCATCTCGAACATATTGATCAGCTTCCACCATCCTCGTTGCCAAAGCCAACATCATGGCAATAGCGTGCTCTGCGACACATTCAGAATAATCACCGGGAGTATTTGTCACTAAAATTCCACGCTTATTAGCTTCTACTAAATCAATATTATCGAAGCCAATTGCGTAATTAGCGAAGATCTTTGCCGATGGCACAGCATCGAAAACCTTTGCATCAATTTTATCAGTTAATAACGAGATCACAGCATCATAAGGTTTTTTACTGAGCGCTTTGATAATTTCCTTTTGGCTTGGGACACGATCCTTAGGATAAAAATCTACACTGTAGCCTTTGTCTTGTAACATCTTAATTCCGATGTCTGGAATTTTTCTAGTTATATAAATTTGTTTCATATTGTAAGTATATAGGTTAAATCGATGGGTTGTCGATCCCTACGGCTTCAGCGATATTTTTAAAGCCGTCTCGACGAAGCATTTCGGCCAGCCCCCTATTAATATCGCCAATCAATTGAGGACCTTCGTAAATCATACCAGTAATTAACTGGACTAAAGACGCACCGAGGCGAATCTTCTTGTAAGCATCTTCTGCTGAAAATACTCCGCCACAACCGATCAAGACAAAACGCTTTCCCTCTCTTTTGTAAATATGAGCCAACAGCTTGTCAGATAGATCCTGAACCGGCTTTCCACTTAACCCTCCAGAAGAAGGCACTCTTTCATCGAGGATTTTATCGTTTTTTCTATTCTTGGTTAAATTAGTACAAATAATCCCTTGAACTCGATGGGATCGAAGCACATCAAGTAGCGCATCGATTTCCACCAATTCCATATCAGGAGATAATTTTATGAAGACAGGTTTTTCTGTATTAATTTTATCAAGTTCAATTAGTAACTTTTCCAGATTGGCTGGTTCGACAAAAGGCTGACCACCTAAAGCATTTGGGCAACTAATATTCACAGTAAGATAAGAAGCGACCGGTTCCATTATTTTAAATGCCTTCGCATAGTCCAACACAGCTTTAGCTGGATCAATATTTTCTTTACAATTTGTCATGGCCACACTCACTCCACGAGGAATAATCATTCTTTCATTTTCTAATTTCTTTGAAATGGCTTCGCATCCGTCATTCTTTAACCCATAATGAACAAGTAGGCTTTTCGATTTTTTTAGACGCCACAATCGTGGCTTGGTATTTCCGAGACATTTTTCTCCAGTCACCGATCCAACCTCCATAAAACCAAAACCAACAGATGGTAAGACTGCGCCGAGCTCAGCATTTTTATCGAAACCTGCCGCCAAACCTATTGGATTTATAAAATCAATACCGAGTAGGTTTTGACTCAGAACTTCATTTTTGTAATTAAAAGTAGCTGACAAAAGCCACCTACTCAATCCAAACCTACCCAAAACAGACCCGAAATAGATCATGCGGTCATGAACTTTCTCCGGATCTTGCATAAAAAAGAATGGCTTTAGAAAAAGCCGATACTTCCATTTAAATACAGTACTTTGAATAGAACCTGCCATTTGTTCAGTATACCAAAAAGACCCTTCTCTGCCCATTTTGACTTTCGAGTAGTTTTAGCTACTATCAAATAGAAACAACACAACAAAATAGAAAGAGGAAGAACTATGGCAAAAGATCCAAAACCAGCCCAGCTGGTAATCATTCGGCACGCCGAATCCATGAGAAACGTGGCCAAAAAAGGCACCACTTACTTCGCCGACGAGTATGCAAGAAGCAGTAGCAGAGTGGATGGAGTCCCCGACCACAAAATCGAGCTAACCCCGACAGGCTGGGAACAAGCTCGCAAAAGCGGGCCGGCAATTCGGGAGAGATTCGGAGTTTTCGATTACGTCTACACTTCTGGATATGTTCGTACAGAACAAACGAAGGAAGGAGTACTTGAAGCGTACACTCCGGAAGAGCGCGCCCTCATGAAGTTTCGTCAGAATCCATTTCTTCGGGAACGTGACCCCGGATACACCTACAACATGACAACCGAAGAAGCCGAACGAAACTTTTCATACCTTAAAGAATACTGGGAAATGTTCGGAAGCTTTCTTGCGGTGCCACCAGGAGGAGAAAGTCTTGCTTGGATGATGGAAAGGACTCGCCTCTGGCTCAACATGATCTTTGAACGTCGAATGGGACAAAAGGTTCTGGCATTCACTCATGGTGGAACAAAGAGATGTCTTCGTGCCACTCTCGAACATTGGGATTATGATCAAGCCACCACGTGGCCACCAGGGCAATCCCCTAAAAACTGTGGGGTGACTGTCTACGACTTTAACTCCAGAGAACAACGGCTAGTGTTAAGCGACTACAATACAATCTACTACTGATGTCTTCGCTTAAATGCTAGAAAAATGCTGAGGCGGGTTGGTCCTTCGGACCAACCCGCCTTTTACTTTACACATTTACGCACCTCCAACTCATGAGAAATCGTATATAATAGTATTATGAAAAACCTAAAGTACTTTTTTATTACTAGCTTTTTATTAGCAGCATCATTCATAGTTTCAAATCAAGCCTTAGCGTCCACACCAACGCTATCTGTCACACAAAATGGCACAATTGATTCTGAAATAATCACAGTGCACGGAGACACAAACTCCCCCATCATTTTAAATTACTATTCCACTACCGCTTCAGGACTTCAGACATACAACCTAGGCTCCACTAACTCCGCGGGATCTTTTTGGACAGCCGTCACTACAGCCTCCCTCAATTTAAGCACCAACAGTTCCGTCTACGTCACAGTCAACGGACAGCAATCAAATTCTGTCGCTTGGCCATACACAATATCTAATACATCTAGTACTGGAACACTAGTACTGAGTCAGACAAGCATCACCATGACTCCCGGACAAAACGCCGCAATCACCGCCTCCAACGCAACATCACTCTATCTTTCCAACAACTCCAATCCTGCGGTAGCAAATGTTTCAATCAGCGGAAATCAAGCAACAGTTACAGCAAATTCTAGTGGCTCCACAGTGATCACACTCTGCGCCATAGGAAGCAATACTAATTGCGCCAGTGCCTACATCACCATCCAAGCAGCAGGAGCACAATCTCTAACATTCAGCCAAAGTAATGTCACAGTTGCTTCAGGCCAAACAGCTACCGTAACAATAAGTGGAGGAACAGGTATTTACACCGTCTTAAACAACTCTAATTCTTCAGTAATTACAACAACATTAAGCGGTAACACATTAAGTCTCTATGGAAATAGCGGAAATGGCAGTGCTTCAATCACCGTCTGCTCCGCCGACAATAGTTCTTGTGGAATCATTACAGTAACCATTGGTAGCACCACATCAACAGGCATTACTTTCAGCCAGACAAATCCCGTCATCTCAATGGCACAGTCGATGACTAATTACATTTATGGAGGCTCAGGGAGCTACTACATTTCTTCAAACTCAAATTCCAATGTAGTTCAAGCAAATATTTCAAATAGTAGTGTGGTTCTTTACGGAAATAATACTGGAACTGCTTCGATCACCGTCTGTTCTGTAAACGCCAATAACTGTGGCTCATTCACTGTGACAGTTAATTCCGGTGGCGGTCTCGGAAATATTTCTCTTAGCCAGACGACCTTAACGCTCCTCGTTGGCCAAACAATTAGCATTACCGTTTCTGGTGGAACTATGCCATACAACTTACCAACGTATTCAACCAACGTCGCACAGGCCAGCTTAAATAGCAACGTGCTTTCAGTAACTGGAATAGCAGTCGGTACTTCCGTAATAAATGTTTGTTCCGCATCAGGAGGATGTATCCCATTATCTGTAACCATAAACGGAAGTGGTACCGGCCAAGCACCAACACTTAGTCAGAGCAGTGTTTCAATAAACGTAGGACAAAGTGCGATCATTACAATTTCTGGGACGGGTGGATATTACGTTTCTGGAAATACCAATTCTGCAATAGCAACTGTGACAGTTTCCGGTAATAGCGCCACTATTCTAGGAAATAATGCTGGGCAATCAACAGTCACTTTCTGCCAGACAGCGGGACAATGTGTCACACTTTATGTAACAGTTGGGAGTTCTGGAACAACAGCCACAGGAGGTATTGTGTTAAACCCTATAGTAAATATCGGACAAACAGTCTCCTATAATCTATCTAGCTCAATCGGATACAGCTCATACTATATTCCAACAAACACAGGAACAATTTTTAGTGCGATAATAAGCGGATCAACATTAACTATCACAGGAGTTAACACAGGAGCTTCGACAATAAATGTCTGTGCCTCTGGAGGAACATGTGTCTCTATTTCTGTAACAGTATTACCAAGCACAACAACGTCTAACACAAATACTAGTAGCCAACCGACAACCACGTCGACAGTAGACAACTATAAATTTATACATCCATTAAGTCTCGGCTCAAAAGGTACAGACGTCAGCGAATTACAAAAAAGATTACTAGTAGAAGGCTTCTACAATGGTTCTATTACTGGATACTACGGAACCGCTACAGTAAAAGCTGTTCAGGCATACCAAAAATATCATGGCCTTAAAACCCTCGGAAGTGTTGGACCGGGAACAAGAACAGCTCTAAATAGATAGGGATTAAAAATTACTGATACTGAATGAAACTAGGTTGAGGTTGTAAATTAAGAACCTGCGAATCTGTTAGCATACTACTTCCCTTCTCACGATAATCGTTTTTGTAGAATAATTTAAAACCAGTGAACTGAACAGGTTCAAGTTGAATGACTTGTCTGTATGTATTCAGCTTACGCGCCTGAATGCCCCAACCATCCATATCCATAACAATCTGCACTTCTGGAAGTGGAGTAATTTTCTTATAGTTTGTAACCATCTCTTCAGTAAAGCGATGTACTACTAGAATTTTTGGCGGCAAATTATTATCCCGGACTAATTTAGCTAAATAATTTGCTGCGTAATTTACATCAGTAGCATCAAATGACCCAATATAACCGCCTGGCTTCTGACCATTATGCATAGCAAATTCTGGATCAATAGCTAGATGAACCTGTGGCATCTTCAAATACTTTTCATAAATCGGTAATTCTGTTTGCAAATTACTCAAACCAACTTGAATATCAAGGATAACGATTCCATTTACCTGTGACGCTAAATCAATTGCTTTATCAATCTGGGTATCAGGCATTCGAGCACGATACTTTCCATCAGCACCAGCACTTCCCTGTGCGGTGATAGCAATGTAATCGATAGCAGGAATGACTGGCGTGGAAGGATCAGCTGCTTGCCACTTAGCAACTTCTGTCTTTAGACGACTCAACGCCTCATCAGGAGGATACTGACCCAACACACCCATGCTCTTAGAATAAAAGTTACCGTAGTAAGCGACAATGCGATTAAAAGGTAAAAGCGCCCCAGCATTTGGATAGACTGTTTTTACTGGCCAAGCATGATGAGAAGTTGTCGAAGTGGCAGAAGTCGAAGACGCAGTTTTTTTGGTGGAAGTGGAAATTGGTTTAGGGGCTGGATAATTAGCCAACTGAAGCATCTTTTTATCATAAGCAACAGTATCGAGAGTGTTCATTGATGGAGTTGAGCTAGTAGCCTCAATTACCTTTAGATCTTTTTTAATATCAGCATCAGCAACATTGTATTTATATGGAAACAAATAGCCGAGAAAGAAAAAAACACCCCCCATCACAAAAACACCAGCTAAAACATAAAAAACCAAATAATTTTTCTTTAAAAAATTCTGCGTTTTTTTCTTTGCCATTACTTGCCTATTGTATCAGAAAAAAAAGAATTAAATAAAAAAACAGGGTTCACCATTTACGGCAAACCCTGTAATTACACAACCGACAAACCAAACACTCACGAATTAGAAAGGTTCGTCGTGAAGAATAAATTTCACCCCCTCTTCCATAGCCCGAGCATTCAATTCCCAAACATGTTTTGCATTAGGAATAATCGGCGCAGTGCAGTCTTGGATAAAACGGAGCTTCTTTAAATAAGGAGTCCCGCTCAGCTTGCTCAGAGTCTGCCATTTCATGTAGTAATCGCAGAAATCTTCTGCAACGCCGGAGAATTCGATTGCTTCGAACATCTTCATGAGTTCGATAATCTCATCCCGAAATACTCCTTGGTTTTGGACCATATCGGGCCTGCAGGCTTCGAGTGGACCGAACCAATCAGTATTGTAGAGATGACCCTTCTGAATAATGACCGGCTGAATATCCCGAGCCCCACAGGCAAAAGCGATTGTCTCCACCAACAGAGGGTGAAGATTTACGCCGTCAGTGCCAAGGAGGCAGTGAGGAACGAAAACCCAAATATCGCCCTGGCGAGTCCGTCGAAGATGCTTCCAATAAGCGATTGAATCATCGACGCCAAAAGGTGTTCGATAAAGACCAATCTCATAAGGACCATCTGGACCAAAAGCTGTGGCTTTGAAGAGACCATTGGCTTCATCGACGAGAGTCAAAATCGCCGCCTTGCCATGCTTGGACAAATCCATCGGCCGCCCGTCCGAGTCTCGCCAATAATGATCAAATGAGATGTGAAATGGATGATGGCCATCTAACGAGAAGAAGATTCCCGCATAGTAATCAGCAACAACACCATTGATCAATCTGACACAGGTGTTTAGAACCACCCGATTGGTTTCTTTGACAGGAAGACGACCATTGTCACGAAAATCCTCCTGCAGATCAGTCATCATGAGTGCGTGAGCATTCCCCCTCGCAAGGAGAAGAGTCGCTGGCGCAAGTTTGTTTTCCAGACCGAAGGCAATGCCTTCACGGAAAGCGGCACCGATATCTGGTTGATAATTTTGGTCAGCCTTTTCTGAATTGAAAAAAGCTGGCGTATGAACCAGTTTTCCATGTTTTTTCATTTTTTGATTCCCTTTCTTGGTTTTCTCTTTGTATTGCCAAAGAGCTGTTTCGTTGATTTGTTTTAGACATTAACACTTAAAATTAAACCCGTCAAAGCACGATTATTGGCATTGACAATCCTTAATCTTTATTCTATATTATGAC
>CAJBRS010000081.1 GCA_903958115.1 uncultured bacterium
CTCCGCACATGATCTGTACCCCAAAAAGTGGACACGGGGCACAGCTTTCTTTTGTTAACCTTAATCGATTAACATAAAGAATATGAGAACAACATTTTCAAAGGATGATATCGCGGAACTGAAAAAGAATCCGTGCGTATTCGATTGCACCGAGAAATCGGTGTACTACACCCATGAGTTCAAACAACGCGCACTCCAGTTGCAGATAGAAGGGGTGCGCACCAAGGAAATCTGGAAACGAGCCGGCTTTGACGTGCACAAATGGAAGGATGAATACTTCAGGTGTACGCTCCGAGACTGGAGAAAGGTCGTGGAGAGGTATGGGGTTGAAGGACTCACCAACCCAGGAGGAACGCCGCATGACCGAGGTACTGATCGCACAAGCAAGGACGTCATCAAACGATTGGAACTTCAAGTGAAATATCTTGAAGCCGAAAACGATTTTTTAGCCAAACTCCGGGCCAAACGAGCGGAGTCAAACTCAGGCCGTGCGAAAAGTACCATCTTCTCAGAGCGTTGAATGATGATGTTGCCGTGCTCTGCAATCTCGCGAACGTATCAAGAAGCGGATACTACAAATGGCTTCTGTCCACCGAACAAGCGGACAAAGACACGGACGAGTACTTGAAAATCAAAGAGGTCTTCGACAAGGGAAAGGGTAAGCATGGCTGGAGACGTATCAAAATGCAGCTTCCCGAGATGAATCACAAGAAAATACAGCGGATCGTGCGGAAATATGGACTAATCACCAAGGTGAGAAGAAGGAATCCGTACAAGGCAATCATGAAAAAGAGAATGGAGCACCGGACATTCCCTAACAAGCTGGAGCGGAACTTCTTCCAAACGATTCCCCGAACCGTTTTCTGTACCGACATTACCTACATCCCGTTCCACGGACGGTTCGCATACCTGTCGGTCATCAAGGATATTGCGAGTGGCGAGGTGGTGGCGTGGAGCCTCTCTCATGGCCTCGAAGAAGCCCTTGTGCTCGATACGATGCGGAACATGCCGCGCGTATCCGACGATGCGATGATCCATTCAGACCAGGGATTTCACTACACGAATCCGCAGTACATTGAAGTAGTTGAAGGACTGGGGATGATTCAGTCCATGTCGGGCAAAGGAAACTGCATCGATAATGCACCGATTGAGTCGTTCTTCGGCCACATGAAGGACGAACTGGACTACCAATCGTGCGCGTCATTCGAGGAGCTACGTTCACAAATCGATGCGTATATGCAATACTACAATTGCGAAAGAAAGCAGTGGACCCGCAACAAGATGACCCCCGTCGAATACAGGGAGCATCTGTTGACCGTTGGAAGCGTGGGAGTGGGTTCCCGAATTGTCCACTAAATGGGGTACACTTCACAGATGTCCAAGTTTGAACCGAAATAAAATAAAGGTTTTTGGACTAGAATTAGGTAGTATTACCAAATAATTTTAATCAATATGGATAAATGGATTAAAGAAAACAAAATAACTTCAGCGATAATTATAATTTTGATTATCACCCTCGGTTTTTTTACATTTTACAAACAAGATAATTCGTCCAAGCAACCAACAAATACGAGCGAAGCAAATAGTATTGACTTGCAGTCAAAGTGTGCAGCACAAGCGCAAAAAACTTTGGCGACTTTTTCAAATCAATATAAAAATGATGGTTGGGACTCAAGCACTGGTGAGCCAGCTTCCACACGAGCAAATTTTATTCAATCAAATCATTTTAATCAAAAAATGAATCAGTGTTTTGTTTTGATTAAATACGACTTTACTTACGCCGGGACTTTGAACGAACATTTCATCACCACTGGCGACACACTGTTTGACGCATTTCAAAATGACGAGTTGGCAAGTTGTGTCCATTCTCATCGTCTTAGCTATAATACATTTCCAGAGCAATACACAGATACTTGCATAATCGGACAAGGAACCCCCATAACATCATCTGGCTCATTGAATAATGGCCTATCATCGCTAGCAGATTACAACCGTTTTATTAATGAGAGAATGGAATTGAATCAGTAAACTTTTTAGTTTTTAAGTATGAGCGAGGATTTATCGCAAAAAACAGATCAGGAATTACACGAAGTCATGCGAAACAGCATTGAGAATTCTTATGTGCCTGGGTCTATTTACAATAGAGCAAAATTGGAGCTAGAAATCAGAGCTATGAACAAAGCTGGTTCAGCCGCAAAAAAAGATACTCTCAAAAAACAAATTAAAAAAGCGACAATCGGAGAGTGGCTGTATTTCAGTTGGTCGTATTTAGAGCTGGCAGAAATCGGTTGTGACTATTGGATCATTAGATTGAAAAACCCGAAAGAATTTCTTGAAAAATATAAAGAATTTTCGAGTGATTTTGTGAGTGTACGCTCTTTCTTGCCGATAATTTTTAATATAAAACATTCACTAGAACTGTTTTTGAAACGTGTATCCAGTAGCTTGGATATCAAAACAGAGTATATCCATGATTTATTAGAACTTTCCAAAAATTTGGAAAATGTTGATTGGAGTAAGGTTCGCAATGGAGTTGATAAAATTTCAAAACCAAAATCCAATCAGCAAAATATC
>CAJBRS010000082.1 GCA_903958115.1 uncultured bacterium
CGCCAGACGAAGTCTGGACAGCCGGCCGTGGGCCAGGTAAATCATGGGGAAGGAACAGAGAGTTAGTTACGGTTCTTGCAAGGTTCGACCAGCCAAGTCACAGTATGTCGTGCTTTTGCCCGTGCAATCTGAACGACGGAAACCGAGCCGCCATCATGTAAGCGACAAACGTCGTCAACTAGTAGCACCGCAACGGCCACAAACCTTTGAGAGTCCGAGTTAAGGCAGGCTTCTCCCCTCCATTCCTTCCCCTTCTGGGGAAATTTCAAAGTCTGGGGGAGAGTATAACAGGAAAAAAGTTTTTGTCAACGCAGCCAATTCTTTGAACGAAGCCTGCGATGAAAAGCACTAACAAAGCGATGAACTTCAGCGTTAGCCAGTAAAATCTCTTTTTCATGAGATATGGCCATTTCCATATCCCCTATTATTCTCTCTGGCTTATGAGACTCATTTTTCACCACAGCAACTAGTGGAATGTTGGGTATAATTTTTTTAGCAATATTTAATTGAGCCGTACTTCCATCGAGAACGACCAGATCAGGCATTTTCCATTCAGAATGATTAATTCTTCTACGAAGAACTTCCGCCAAAGAAGCTACGTCGTTCACAGTTTTAACATCTCGTATTCTGAATTTTCGATAGTCCGCTTTGTTGGGCTGACCATTTTCTAAAACAATCATCGCCCCCACCATCTCTTTACCTGCCAAGTGAGCAATATCATATGACTCAACCCTAAAAGTTTTCTCTGAAGAAATAGTTTCTTCATTTCTGTTATTTTTTATTAAAGAAATATCCTGAATATGATTGATTGCGAAAATTTTATTCTTAACCTCTCCAGCCTTCTCAAATTCTTTAGATTTAGCATACTCTCTCATCTGTTTTTGTAGATTCTTCAACAAAGCAGACTTCTTGCCTTCGAAAAACAGCTTTAAATTCCTTACAGTCTTAGCATATTCTTTTTTTGATACCTCACCAGTACAAACACCGGGACAGAGACCTATCTGCCTATTGAAGCATGCCCGAGGAGTCTTACCTCTCTTAATTTGATCTTCTGCTGGTATACATTTCGCATCCCTGTACGGAAATATTTTTCTAATAATTTTAAGAGCCTCTTTCAATTGCATACCATGAGGATAGGGGCCAAAATATTCTGTCTTCACGTCCTTCTTGCGAATTACCAAGACCTGAGGAAAATCCTCGTCTGTGATGACAACACAATTATTACTTTTATCATCTTTCTCTTCGGTATTGTAATAGGGCTGAAATTTCTTAATCAGATCAGCTTCAAGCATTAACGCCTCCAGCACAGAATCTGTTGTTTTATAATCAATGGTGACAGCTTCCTCAACCATCTTTGCGATAAGCGGGCTACGGGTTTTTAATAAGTCATTAGAAAAATAACTCCTCACTCGATCGCGAAGTGAAGTGGCTTTACCGATGTATAAAATTTTCTTGCGTTTCCCAAGAAAGAAATAAACCCCGGGATGCTCAGGCAATTTTTTAAGTTTTGCTAAATTTATTGCCATAGCTCTTATTACTTATTCAACATCTTCTTCAAATACTTTCCAGTATATGATTTGGCCACATTGGCAACTTGTTCTGGCGTTCCTTTAGCTACAATGTCACCACCACCTACCCCACCTTCTGGACCAATATCAATAATGTAATCAGTCGATTTAATAATATCTAGATTGTGTTCGATGACGACGACGGTATTACCTTTGTCTACAAGCTTCTGCAAAATTTCAATCAACTTTTTCACGTCTTCGTAATGCAGACCAATCGTTGGCTCATCAAGTAAATATATAGTTTTTTGTAAATGTGGACGATAAAGCTCCGAAGAAATCTTCACACGCTGAGCTTCTCCACCGGACAGAGTTGTAGCTGACTGGCCAAGCTCTAAGTAGCCAAGACCCACATCTTCCAAAGTTTTCAAACGATCATAAATTGAAGGAATGTCTTCAAAAAATTTAAGAGCTTCTTCTACAGTCATACAAAGCACATCGTAGATGCTTTTCTTTTTATATTTAACTTCCAACGTCTCCTTCATAAAACGTCTGCCATTACAGACATCACAAGTAACATAAACCGTCGGCAAGAAATGCATTTCCACCTCAATCATTCCATTACCCTGACAGTTTTCACAACGCCCACCTTTTACATTGAAAGAAAATCTATTCGCTTTCCAACCACGAGCACGAGCCTCAGCTGTAGTAGCAAACATATCTCGAATATGAGTGAAAGCCCCTGTGTAAGTAGCAGGATTTGAGCGAGGAGTACGGCCAATTGGAGACTGATCAATCAAGATAGCTCTTCCGAGATATTCTGTACCAGTAAAGCTTGTAGCATTGAACACCTCGGCACTGCGATATTTACGTTCAAAACGTGCCTGCAGATTTTTATGCAAAATCTCATAAACAAAAGACGACTTACCTGACCCTGAAACCCCTGTCACTGCCACAAATTTTCCAAGAGGCAATTCTACATTTAAGTTTTTAATATTGAAAACTTTCCCTCCAGCAATGCGAAGCTTGCCCATATCTTTATCACGTCGTTTTTCTGGAACCTCAATACTTTTTTCACCGCGTAGATACGCCAAAGTTAAAGAGTCAGAAGTATTCTTCTTAGCAGTTAAGAGTTCATCGAGATCACCCGAAACAACGACATGTCCTCCATGTACCCCTGCACCAGGACCAATGTCCACAATATAGTCTGAAGAATAAATTGTATCCTCATCATGTTCAACAACAATAATAGTATTTCCAGTATCACGAAGATTAAGAAGAGTTTTTATTAGGCGATCATTGTCACGAGAATGCAAACCAATTGTTGGCTCATCAAGCACATAAAGCGCCCCCACTAATCCAGAGCCAAGTTGTGAGGCTAAACGAATTCGCTGTGCCTCTCCACCAGACAGAGTGTTAGCTCGGCGATCAAGTGTAAGATAATCAATACCAACATCATTCATAAAATTAAGTCGAGCCTGAATTTCTTTCACCACCACCTTTGAGATCTCTTTTTCTTTTGGAGATAATTTAAGATGTTTGAAAAAATTCAAAGCATCTTTAATAGAGAGGCCTGTAAGGTTTACAATATTTACCTTATCATCACCAAGAAAAACGTGAAGAGTTTCTGGACGAAGACGTGCACCCTGACAGATTGGGCAAACTTCGTGGCTGAAAAAATGTCTCGTTCCTAACCCGTTACATTCTGGGCAAGCACCATAAGGAGAGTTAAATGAAAAAAGACGTGGCTCTACTTCGGGATAAGAGAAGCCGTCGTACGGGCACATAAATTTAGAAGAAATTAAATGACTCTCAGATGGTGTCTGAATACGAAGTAAACCATCAGACTCTTCAAGAGCTTTCTCGATGGCCTCACTTAGACGCTCATTAAAAGCTGGGGTATTTTCTTTTAGCTCAGAAAAATAGAATTCATCAACAAGTACATCTATATCGTGCTTTTTGTTTTTTGAAAGAATAATCTTTTCTCGAAGCTTTTTGATTTCTCCGTCAATACGGACAACTTCATAACCCTTTCCAAGAAGGTCATAAAGCATTTGGTAATACTCACCCTTTCGGCCAACAATGATAGGTGAAAAAATCTGAAATTTTAAATCGTTAAAAGCCACACCCATCACTTTCTTTTCTTTTCCAGAAAGATCTATAGAGCTAACTGTATTCCTTATAGAGTCCAAAATCTCTTCTTTGGACAGTCTCTTTATTTCCCTATCACAAATTAGACAATGTGGCTTCCCAACACGCGCATATAAAATACGCAGATAATCATAAATTTCTGTGATGGTCGCAACGGTTGAACGAGGATTATTGGAGCGAGATTTCTGATCAATAGAGATGGCCGGAGAAAGACCTGTGATCTCGTCGACATCAGGCTTCTGCATCTGACGAAGAAACTGACGCGCATAGGAAGAGAGAGACTCAACATAGCGTCGCTGTCCTTCAGCAAAAATAGTATCAAAGGCTAATGAAGATTTTCCTGAGCCAGAAAGGCCAGTGAAGACAACCATCTTATTGCGAGGCATCTCAACAGTAATATCCTTCAGATTATGACTCCGAGCGCCTTTGACGACTATAACATCTTTTTTTTCTTTATCTTTTTCCATTTTTTGTTCTTTCCTATACGCGCCAAAATCCCCTGCCTCCGGCCAATGGGGTATATATAAATTTAATATGAAGAAATAG
>CAJBRS010000083.1 GCA_903958115.1 uncultured bacterium
GTCAAAATCAATGCCACAATAGCAGGAACAAGAGCTACAAGACCAAGCTTGAAATCGATAACCAACAAAAAGACTCCCGTGCCAATAATCAAGATAATGTTGCTTAGAAATTGCATCAGTGCTTGTGCAAAAAATTGGTTGAGTTTATCTGTATCATTGTTAATGCGGGAAATAAGATCCCCTGCTTTATTCTGATTGAAAAAAGCTACCGGTAGTTCTTGAAGCTTATTAAATATTTTATTACGTAAATTAAAAAGTAATCGTCTTCCTACCCCTCCCATAGTTTTAACTTGCAAGTAACTCGTTATAAGTCCCAAAACAAAAATGCCGGCCAACAATTCGGAATACATAACCACTCCTTGGAAATTTTTAGTAACCAGATAGACATCAACAATATGCGCAATAATTAATGGGACAACAAGAGTAGCTGATGAACTCACCAGTATAGCAATTATTGCGATCGTCACAGCTCGTTTCTCTTCAACCAAAAGAGGTACGAGTCGAAGCCACGCAGTCTTTAAGACTCCCTTCCCTTTTTCTTTTTCAATATCTGTCTTAGTTAGAGAGTAATTCATATTGATTGGTACTTCTTTGTGATTGATAAATTTGAACGTATTCAGGAGAAGTTTTCATTAACTCTTTGTGAGTTCCTTTGGCCAACAACTCCCCCTCCATCAAAAGTATTATTTGATCATAGTGTTCAATGGAAGAAATTTTTTGAGTAACCGAAATAAGAGTTAACTCAGGATAATTTTCTGTTAGATTTTTTAAAATTTTACCTTCGGTATTACTATCAACCCTAGCGGTGAAATCATCAAGTAATAAGACTTTTGGATTAAGTGCGAGTGCGCGGGCCAGCATGATACGCTGTTTTTGTCCGCCAGATAGACTAGTACCACGCTCCGACACAATACTGTCTAATTTTTGAGGCAAAGTATCAATGTAATCTTTAAGCTCCGATGTTTCTATTGCCTTTTCGATGTTTTCATCTTTTGCCGTATTACTAAAAGCTATATTCTCCCGCAAACTAAGATTAAACATCACGCTGTCCTGGAATACAAAACCTACTTGGCTATGTAAATTTTCTTTATCATAATCATCAATTACTCTACCATCAAAATGTATCTCCCCAGATGTTGGAGAAAGAAGACCTATTAATAAGTACAAAAGTTGTGTCTTGCCTGCAGCGGTCGGACCAATAATAGCCGTCCTGCTTCCCTCTTTGATTGAAAAGGAAATATTCTTTAGGATTGATTTTCCTCCAAAATTTACAGATACGTCCTTCGCTTCTATATCTCCCCGAATAACCGACTTTAAGCCTCCAGTTTTCTTTTCAATTGGAGCTTGGAGTACCTGGAAAATACGTCCGTAGGAAGCTTGCGCCTGGGCAATCACATTACTCATAAAACCAATGATAAGCATTGGAAAAATTAAAATAGCGAGATAGCTATTAAATGCCGTAAAATTACCGAGCGACATCGTACCTTGAATTACAAAGTGTCCACCCAAAAGAATAATGGCTAATGTGGCAAGATTAGTGAAAAAGGTTATTACTGGTATGAGGCTGGCAAAAAGGCCCAGAATCTGAAGACTGATTTTTTTAGCCTCAGTATTAACCCCGAGAAATTTCTTGTACTCTGAATCTTCTGAATTAAGAAGCCTAATTAACGCCGCCCCTAAGATACTTTCACTGATCACTTTATTTAGCCAATCTATTGCTTCTTGTGATTTTGTGAATAATTTTCTAACTTTACTCAATATAAAAAAGAATGTCGCGCCAATAATTGGCACGACGGCGAGGACAGCTAAGGCAAGCCTCCAATTAATAGTGAGGAGAAGTACCGATGTGGCCAAAATCAAAAATACTGACGAAATAATTGAGGAGATAGCTGTCGAAATGAACATCTTCACAGCATCGACATCTGAAGTAAGGTTGGTTAAAAGTTTGGCCGGAGTAACGCTCTCAATATAAGCATACGGCTGTACCGATATTTTTGCGGAAATTTCATTACGCAGATCACGCGCCACCCTCTCCCCCGCATACACCTGAGCAATATTTTGAAGATATGTAAATATGAAAATTAAAAAAGCTACAACAGAAAACTCCGTCACTAATACTTTGATAGAAAAACTACCCCTTGTATAAGTATCAATAGCAACCGAAATAATCTTAGGAACAGCCACACTCAAAGCACTAGCTATAATTGTAAGAATAACCAAAACACCTATAACACCAACGTACCTATAGATTAATTTTGTAAGACTTGGCTTCATAAATTAATTAACCAAGGTCTTTTTCTAAGGTAATACTAACTTTTTTAGAACCATGCGCTTCATAAAATTTTATTGCATCACTATTACCAGCAGAAGCAATAACACGAATTCTCGTTACTCCTTTTCCTCTACACCACGACTCAAATTGATCCACCAACTTGCCGCCAAGACCTTGGCCCCTCAAATTTTCTTGCACATACATATTTTCCAACTCTGCCATTTTTATAATTGAACGATAGTCCTCGGGTTCCACTATTCCGCCCACAAGATACCCTACCGCATTTTCACCCTCCTTAATCACAAGAACAAAACCGTCTTCTCTTTCTATCCGCGCCCGAAAATATTCTTCCCCTCCTTTGGAAAAGGGAAATTCTGGATTAATTGTCTCATCAAATTCACGATTTTCTTTCTCACAAAGCTCAGCGTTCAATTTCTGAATTGCCTGTAAATCTGAGATGTCGGCACGCTTAATAAGCCTATCAATGTTTTCTTTTTTGTCGGCTTCTGATGTTTCCATATATTGATTATACCAGAGTTAAAATAAATCCTTTGGGAGACCCTTCTCGAGTGTTAATTTCTTGGGGTGCCTAGAGAGAATCGGACTCTCGATACAAGTTCCACAAACTTGAGTTTTACCACTAAACTATAGGCACCATGCTGTAAGACTGTTTCGCCTCAGTGAAACAGTCTCATCTTTATATCAGATTTTCTTTCAAGAAGAAAGGCTTAAGAATGCTCCAAGGAACAACTACCTCTGGCTCCCCCACCACATATGGCGCTACCTGATATTCATTAAAAATAACATGAAGACCATCGTTCTTTGGAATAAACACTTTGAAGCTATCCGCTGTCGGCGTTGTGCCCTGATTAATCATATCTGAGTTAGCGTAATCACCTAAAGAAGTTTGAAGAGTTGAAGATGCATAAGCTGATATAGCCTTCAGATAAGCTCCCTTAAAGAGATCATCCAAATAAATCTGTCTACCGCTAGCCAAATCGTAGGTAAAAGAGTCAACTTGATGTTCTGGATGAGCAGCGGGAGCTGAATATAATTCTTGAGAAATTGTGAAACTCACAATATTACCGAAATTTGACGGGGTCGAAGAAGAATAATTGATAGATAGCGTATTTTGAGCTGGAGGTGCACCCACAGGATAGGAGCTCGAGCTAGCCAAACTAGACTTAAATTCATCTACATCTTTAGAGACAACCTGATATAAACTCTGGTTGATTGTATTCTCAATTGGACGAGTAGGTATATCTAAACCTTTTATTATCGGATAGGCCGCGGCAATATCATAAGGTATTGATTTATCAGACTCTGTAATTTTCCCAGCGGTAATAGTTATCTGACTATTAAGGGTGGTGGTCACTGACGAAGTAGCGCTCGGAGTAATTAGCGACTGTTTATGAGCTGGTGAATATTGAATGTAATAAACTAGACCAGCAATAATCAAAAGAGGAATAACAAAAGCTGGCCAAATAGAATCTGAACTTTTAGATTTCATACCCATATATAATAACAGATTATATAAACAATACTGTGCGCGGGGGGAGACTTGAACTCCCACGCCTTACGGCACACGCACCTCAAGCGTGCTTGGCTACCAGTTACAACACCCGCGCATTTAATTTGACTGCTGACCATTATGCCCAAAAGAAAGCACCGGCGCAAATTTTTGCGCCGGTGCTTTTCAATTTTATTATTTAGAGAAACTTAAGCTTTTTCTTCAACAATCTCTTTCGCAACAACCTCTACATCTTCTGCCTTTGTAACAACTCGAGTGTTTCGCATCTGACGGTTGATTTCCTTAGCGGCCTTTGTTCGAATGTAGTAAAGCTTTGATCGTCTTACCTTTGCTCGACGAATAATTTCGATCTTATCGATAAGAGGTGAATAAAGAGGGAAAATTCTCTCAATACCATATCCAGCAGAAACCTTTCGAACGGTAAAAGTACCTCCGGCTTCAGTTCCATGCTTTCTTGCCAGTACTAGACCTTCAAAAACCTGCAAGCGAGTCTTGCCTTTTTCCTGAATTTTCTGGCTTACTTTAACGGTATCTCCAGCACGAAGATCAAGAGCTTTTCGCTCCTCAAGATTGACCGCTGTTGCTTTTGCTGTAGCTGTTTTCATATTTAGAGACATAATGTAACACAGGCCGAAATTTTAGGCAAATGAAGCAATGGCCTCCTTGAAATCCTTAGGGTATGGAGCCTCAACCTTGATTTGCTTGCCTTTTCTATCAACAAACTCAATTGAACGAGAATGGAGAGCAAGTCTCTCGAAACCAAGAAGAGGCTTACCTTTTGGAGCATACAAGCTGTCGCACACCACAGGATGATTAATGGCCTTAAAATGTACACGAATTTGATGCGTTCTACCCGTCTTTGGTTCAGCTTCAACCAAAGTAGCTCCAACATCCTCTAGACGAGACAGGACCCTATAGTAAGTCACCGCTTCTTTGGCATCTCCCCTAGCCCCACGCTGAGCAGACCATTTACGAAAATCTTTTCGACTTCTAGCAATCGGTCGATCAATTGTAGCGTCATCGGCTTTTACTATCCCATAAACAAAAGCATGATATTTTTTATGAACCTCTCGATTTTGAAAAAGATCTTTCATATATTCAAAAGAAGATTGTTTTTTAGCCAGCACCATCACTCCAGAAGTATCACGATCCAGACGATGAACAATCCCTGGACGATAGATAGCATTACCACTAGGAAGCATGATTGGCTCACCGACATCTTTCATGTCAGGATATTTCTCCAAAATCCAATCTGCCAAAGTCTTCTCCTTTGTCCTTCCATCAGCATGAACAACCAAGCCTGCGGGCTTGTTTATAATAATAAAATCTGGTGATTCAAATAAAATTTCTATTTTCATATAAAAAGCGTCACTTCCCGTACGAGACGAGAAGTGACGCCAATATTAAGAGGCGCAGAGAAAAAATTCCTGGCCTTTGTAGTTCAATGTTGAAAGAATGACGCCATTGGTCGCTCTGCGGCTTTCCAGCTCAGGAGTATCACCCTTGATTAAGAGCATTCCCTGAGAATCGGTAACCTCAACAAAATTATCGCCACTGCTGACGAGTTTTTCTGCTGCGACCAACGCTCTTCCTTTCAAAGGTTCACTTATTTTCATTCGTTTAGATAATATACTATTTTCCACTGTTTGTCAAGCTATTAACCTTATTTTCTAATAGCCTCCTTACTCTTTTAAGATCAGATATATCTGAGTGTTCAGGCTTCTCGGAAGAAAAAACTAACTTTGATTTACCAAAATCAATGAGTCTAGGATGACCAGTCTCAAGGTCTATCATAATATTCCCCTCTGCTATATCACCGTGATAAACATGGGCTTCATTAAGGTTTTCTAAAAATTTTTGTAATTCAGCAAAAAAAAGCCCCATATCGAAATTCTTAGGTAAAGAAGCAAGATTATTATGAATATCTCTGATTGAAACAGCATTCAACCTTTCCATGAATAAAACGTGTACTTTATTACCTTCCTCATCCTCAAATATATCGTGGCCGTAAGCTTGCGGGGTTTTTACAATACCACTATGTTCCGCTGCCCTATTCATAAAATCTATCTCCACTGAAAGAGAATTAAAAGGAGGTAGAACACCATCAAAACGATCTAGTAAAACCTGCTCCGATATAATCTTCATGCATATTCCAGGATTTGTATCGTGGTGATGAACTTCAGCAGTATTTCCACTACCTATATTATTTCTTTGGCTTTTTAACAAATCCTCAATTGAAGAAAAAAGGGAGCTTTCTACCTCCTTTATCATATTTCTAATTCTCTCGTCTTCAGAATAAACTTCTTGTGATTGTAGTTTGTACATTTAGCAATAATAGTAGAAAAACTATTTGGTGCGCGATGAGGGACTTGAACCCCCGACCTTCTCAGTGTAAATGAGTTGCTCTACCAACTGAGCTAATCGCGCAGTATGTGTTGGCTTAAACATCACTAACCCCCAGCAGAAAGCAGTATATCGGAAATTAAAGAATTATCAACTTGGTGCCCCTGGTAGGAATCGAACCTACATCGACGGCTTAGAAGTCCGCTGTTCTATCCATTGAACTACGGGGGCTTTTCTACTTACAGTAGGAATCTTCCCCTACGGGGACTGTACAGTCTTCGTATCGTACTCGCTTCGCTCCGTGCGATATACTCAGACTTTTCGATTCCTACACGCAAAGCGCGCAGGCGCTTTGCTTTCGAGCACCAACAAAAAATATCGCAGATATTTTTTGTTTGTGCTCTCAGTAGGAATCGAACCTACATTTTAACTTCCGCAAAGTTATGTCCTATCCATTGAACGATGAGAGCGCGAAAAAAACGATAGGCACACAATATCAATATTATAAGGAAGGGTCAACAACGGTCGAGGAAGCGGAGGCGGAATAAACCTCAAAAGCTTTCGCTTTGGCATCATACCTATCCTCAACCATCTTCATATCATTAGCAGGCAATACTGTAGTCGAGGAGACGGGAGCAGCATCAGAATAGAAAGCTGTACCACTTTCAACCCACCAATAAACATAAGCGCTCCATAAAAGACCAATACAGGTCAATATAATAAATAAAAAGAAAAGCCTTTTCCAATCTCTCCAGCTATCAAAAGTAACAGTGACTAATTTTTTTTCTGGTACCAGTTTCATGTTATTTATTTTTAACTACAGTAAATTGAAAGTTCGACGTCCAAACAGCGTTACCATTTTTTGTTTTATCACCAGCCTGTATAGAAATGGAAGTAAAAGCAATTTTATATGGCAAATTCTCTAGCAAGTTTAAGAACCTCAGAGTCCCTACCCAACTCCCTGTCGTTGTTAGAGTAACCTTTAAAAGTTCTTGTTGATAGGGAGATAGATCTCCGTCTTGTTGAATATCCGGTGACAATGAATGAGAAAGGCCAGATGTATTAGCTATCGATTCTACTTGCTGAAGAAAACCGGCTACACCATCATTACTTACAAACATACCATTTATCTTTTGAATATCTGCTTTCGACCCTGAAATAGTTTTCTGGAGAGAGATTAACTTATCTTTGGCAGACATGGCATCGCGGAGGGAGGCATCTGTCGAGATCACTGTCGTATTAATATTAAGAAAATTTGAGTAAGCAACTCCATAAGAAAGAATCAAAGCGAATGCTACGAATGCACTTACATAAAGAATTGTGGTTGTTCTTTGTTTCATAATGATTAAAATTTACCAGTAATCTTAATAGTAAAGTCTATATTATTTTCGACCGAGAGATTCGATATTGGAAATTCTGCCCCAGAAAATTTCGAATCTGCTTGCAATAATTTAGAAAAACGTATGAGATCATTCCTACTATCGGCCACCCCAGCAATAATCAAAGTGCTGTACACCGAACTATACTGATACTGAAAACTTTTTATTTTAATGGTGGAATCCTGAGACTTCAAAACCTCAGAAATACTTTCCGAAGGTTTTAAATCAGGAGTCTTCAAAACCATTATTTCTTGGCTCACCTTTTTTGACTGGTCGAGTAAAACCCCCCTAAAAGACACCGATCCAGAGGAGGTCACTGAACTTAGAGTTACTTCTTCTTCTTTTTGTTTTACCTTAGATATCACAATAGAAGGAAGAAGAAAAACTGCCGTAATAAAAATCGAGCAAGATACCAAAGAAAAAAATATCACAAAGAATCTTTTCTTGTATTCCTGCTTTAAAGCTTTTCTACGTTCTGTGGTTAATAAAGTAAACATTTTTATTATTTAGGTAAACAAAGACCTATAGCTGAGGCATAATCAAGCGAATCGTCTTTATTGATTGCTGGAATTTCTACATCAAAAGAAAACGCATTACTCCAAACATTACCAATCTCTACTGGTACTTTTAGACTTAAGGTTAAATGGTCCTTCAATCCCGTCATAACAGCATCCTTACCAACCAAAATAATTTTTTCTATTCTCTCACCAGCTTGGCCTTGTTTTTCCTTGTGAGACTGCCAATAAATAAAGACTCTTTCTATCTCATCGCGTAAAACTGAAACAGCGTTAGCCAAGGCCAAATACAGCTCATTAGTATCTGGTTTTTTAATAAGCCCTTTTTCCCTTTTAATTTTTTCAGCTTCTTCAGGAGAAACCGAAAATTGCTTTATAATGGCAGCGGTCAAATTTTCTGAACCAATAGACACTGTAGAGGTAAATTGCACAGCCCCATCCCCCACAACAAAGATACCGGACTCAGTCTCAGCCAAATTCACAACGATATAGGTCCCTTTATCCTTTTTAGGAATTACAGCCCTAGAAATTGCCGTCGGTTGAAACATAAAAGAAAGCACGGTTAAGTCACACTCATTAAAAAGGTTTGCATAATTATCAATAATAGCCTTAGGCAAAACAGTGACAGTTAATTCTATTTTTGTTGAAGATCTTTTTATAATATGATAATCAAACACAGCCTCCTCTCCACCAAGCGGTACGTTTTCTTCAAGATGAATCTCTATCTCAGACACGATCTCATCATTTGTTAATTTCGCATCAACCTCTGTTTTGAATAGATATGCTGCACTTTCGGGCAAAGAGGCCTTTATAAATTTAAGA